>JBKPQV010000846.1:0-7265 GCA_046734235.1 Acidobacteriota bacterium | reverse complement strand
GGGTGTAGCAAGGTCTGCACTTCCGGAGACTCCATGTTGTCCTTTGTCACCAACATCACACCAGTGTCGATCTTCTTCTCGACGGGTTTTCCGAGAAGATGATCAACCATCGTGCGCACGCCGAGATAGCCCATGTTGAATGGATTTTGCACCACGATTCCGTGCAGTTGACCTGCGCGCATCGCATCAATGAAGGCCTGGCTGGCGTCAAAACCTACAAACGAGATCTTTCCCGCTTTGTTAATGTCCTGAAGCGCGAGCAACATTCCGGCCGTCGATGATTCGTTAGGGGTGAAAATGCCTTGCACCTCATCGCCAAAACGATTTAGTAGATTTTCTGAAGCGCGTTTTGCAGTATCTCGAGTTGCACCCGCATACTGATCAGTCGAGATCAATTCGATCTCCGGATACTTCGCTTTGATCTCGGTTAGGAAACCTTCTTCACGCTCGGTTGTGCTGGCGGAGCCTTCGGCATAACGCAGAACTAAGACTTTTCCTTTGCCGTTCAATAATTGGCCCATTCGATCTGCGGCTAACGAACCACCCTTGCGATTGTCAGTAGCAACAAAGCTAACTAGTGCCTCACTCTGCAGGCCAGAGTCGATTATTACGGTTGGCACATTGGCGCGTTTCGCCTCTTCGACTGGACGCACTAATGCACGATCGTCAAGTGGCGCCAGGACGATGCCCTGCACTCCTTGAGTGGTAAAACCTTCAACCACTTGGATCTGCTGTTCGCGATCATCTTCACGCAAGGGTCCCTTCCAAATGACTTCTACCTGAGTCCCCTGGGCACTCAATTCACCGGCCGCCTTGTTGCTGCCAGCGTGAATGCTTTTCCAAAACTCATGTGTTGTGCCCTTTGGAATAACAGCGATTGTGAGTTTCTTGCTGCCCCCAGCAGGTGCATTTGTTTTAGTGCATCCGGAAATGCTCAAAAGACTGATTGCCAAAGCCACAAAGAAGATTCGTTGCATAGTTGATCCTGAACGAACGGAGTTAATAACTAATAAGATCTAAGATTCCGCCGCCACAACCGGATTTCCTAACCCGCCGATACCTTCGATCAAAACTTCCATCTGATCGCCAGGCTTTAGAAACACTGGTGGCTTTCGCGCAAATCCAACGCCAGGTGGTGTACCGGTAGCTATAACATCTCCCGGCTCCAACGTGATGCTTTCAGTGAGAAACTCGATCAGCTCTGGAACTCCGAAAATCAACTGATCAGTATTCGAGTCCTGCATTGTTTGACCATTAAGAACTAATTTGATCGAGAGTTTATGAGGGTCGGTAATGGTGTCGGTAGTAACAATAGTCTGGCCCATGGGGGCAAACGTGTCACACGATTTACCACGCTGCCATTGTCCATCAGCAAACTGAAAGTCTCGCGCGCTGACGTCGTTGAATGCTGTGTAGCCAAGAACGTAGTCCATCGCGCGCGACGCTTTGACATTTTTAGCGCGCCGGCCAATTACCACGGCAAGTTCAGCTTCGTAATCGACTTGTTGGCTAGTTGATGGGATTACCACAGGCTCGCCTGGTGCGATCACACAATTAGAGAATTTGGAGAATATGACAGGACGTTCCGGGATCGGCATGTTACTTTCGGCTGCATGATCTCGGTAGTTTAGTCCGATGCAGATCAATTTTGCAGGACGTGGAACGGGCGCGAACCAGTATGCGTCTCGGCTACTAACTAACAAACCGTGGGCTTGTGCGCGTTCGAGAGCGTCTGGGTCTTTAGCGATTTCTTTAGCAGTAGCGCTTGCCTTTTGAAACCACTCGCCATCCATATCGAACCACGAGAGTGGATTCTCTGGTCGTTCGCTTGGCTGAAAAAGTCGTTCACAGTCAAGCCGGTAACCTAGATCGCCAGTTTGATTCTCAAGAATTATTCCCAGACGCGGTTTTTTCCACTCCGATTCCTGGGTTGCAAAAGAAATAATATTCATTAGGTCGTCCAATTTCAGATTTTAGATTTCAGATTTCAGATTGGAATTCGTTCAGGCAAACTCAATTGCAATCTGAAATCTGAAATTTGAAATCTGAAATCTAAGATCTATTTCCACTGATTCAGAACCACATAAAGTTCCTGGGGACCATGGACGCCGATTGCGAGCGTCAACTCGATATCAGCTGTTCGTGATGGTCCAGTAACGAGCGTAACGATCGGACTAACCTGATCGGGCTCTCTTAACAAAGCCAACGCCTCACCTAAAGTTTGTACGATTTGGCTGGCATCCACTAAGGCAATATGAACAGGCGGAACAAGCGAAACCAGACGATGCCGCTCACGAGACGAATCCAGAAGAAGCGTTCCGGTTTCGGCAATCGCGGCTTGCACGCGACTAATCCCAACGTCGAAGCTAAAAACTTCCGCAGCCGAGGGCGTAACAGCAATCTCTTCAAATTCGAGTCCCGTTCCATTTAGAATGGCCGGAATTTCGATTGCATCAGAGATTGCGATCCGCCGCGCTCGCAAACTGGTGCTTTGGAGTCTGGTAATGATCTGTTTGAGCGCCTCAATTACTTCGGCCTCGTCTTGCACCAGGATGCAATGTCCGTCCACTGCCTCAAGACCTTCCTTGAATAACTCAACGACTGGTAAGTCCGAGACAGAAGGCACCACTTTCGAGGGCGCATTGGCGTGATGAAGTTCACTTTCTTTCAAATCGTGCGGCACACTTGCGGCAAGGTGCGACCTGATCGACTGTAAGATCGCTTCACGCGCGGAAAGTGTATTTACCTGCTTATCCACTTAGTTTTTGTCTCGGGATAATTCTTTGCGCCAAAGTTCTCGAAAGCTTTGTTGTTCGATCGGACGGAGATCGCGGGCCCCAGTCCAGGCCGCGAGCGCCGGGACTGCTCTTACCTTTCCGATTCTTCCGTCCTTAACTACAAAAGTCTGAAAGAGCCGGCCCATCTTTCCGCTCAATTCATACAACCACTGGCGAGTCATCGTCGTGCGCCAAAGTTTGAATGCCATTCGTTCACTTGCTTTGCCCTTGGGCGCTTCGGCCTTCTCCGTGACTTCACTTCTCAGATGGAGCAATAGTCGAGGAATATCAATCTTGACAGGGCAAACCTCTCGACATGCTCCACACAAACTGGACGCATATGGAAGCTGTTGCGTCTTTTGCAGGCCCATTAGTTGGGGCGCGATTACGGCACCTATCGGCCCAGGATAAACTGATCCGTAAGCATGTCCACCAATCTGTTGGTATACCGGACAAGCATTCAAGCAAGCACCACAGCGAATGCAAGCAAGCGATTGTCTGGTGACTGGATGTGCCAACATTCGCGAACGGCCGTTATCGAGCATAACAACATGTAATTCTTCAGGGCCTTCACTGTTTGGCTCAATTTTGGTGCCGGTAATAAATGACTGATAGGTAGTCAGTCTTTGACCGGTGCCCGAACGTGGCAACAACTTTAGAAAGATGTCGAGATCCGCAAACCTCGGCAACACCTTTTCAATCCCCATCACAGCGATGTGGACGCGTGGCAAACTTGTTGTCAACCGAATATTACCTTCGTTTTCGAGAATGAGAATGGTACCGGTCTCAGCAATACCGAAGTTAACGCCGCTGATTCCGATATCCGCTGCCGCAAAACGATCGCGTAGTTTTTCACGGGCTGTACTGGTCAACTTTCCTACATCATCAGTCGGAGGTATACCGAGTTCCTGGGTAAACAGTTCCGCAATTTGATGTTTGGTTTTGTGAATTGCCGGAACGATGATGTGTGAAGGCGTTTCTTCAGCCAACTGAATGATGTATTCGCCAAGATCAGTTTCAACAACCTGGATACCCGTGGCTTCGAGAGCGACGTTGAGGTGCGTTTCTTCCGTCGTCATGCTTTTGCTTTTGACGATGGTCTTCGCCTGGTGTTCTTTAGCAAGTCGACAAATTATCGAATTGGCTTCGGCCGCATCGCGTGCCCAGTGGAACTTTGCTCCCCGACTTTCGGCGTTGCTTACAAACGCCTCCAAATATTGATCGAGGTGAAGCAGGACTTCGTCTTTGATCGCCCTAGCCTGTGATCGCAGATCTTCCCAATTCGTCAAACCACGAGCTGCCGCTAATCGTCTTTCTCCAAACAATGAGGTGGCATTACGCAGGGCTCCGCGCAACTGCGAATCAGCCAATGCAGCCTTTGCGTTTTCAGCAAACGTTTCGCTCGTTACGTGGTTCATGAAACTCGATAATATGAGGCTCGAGACTAAAACCTTTCACCACGAAGGCACAAAGACACTAAGGCTCAAAAACTTAACACCTGAGGTTCATACTTTGTGGCTTTGTGTCTTAGAGTCCTAGTGGTTAAATTTTTCATTTCAACAACTTCACAATTTAGACTTCTTGCCTCGAAGCTAATAGCTCGGCCAGGTGCATAACTTTTACTTGCGAACCCTGGCGAGAAAGACGTCCACCGATCTGCATCAAACAACTCGCATCGCCGGCGACAACAGCATTTACACCAGCTCGTTCAATTGCCTCAATCTTTTGATCAAGTATCGCGACAGAAATTTCCGGGTACTTTACCGAAAACGTTCCGCCAAAACCGCAACATGAATCCGCGTTGTCGAGCTCAACAAATTCAGCACCGCGCACATTTTTGATCAGCGTACGAGGCTCATGCTTGAGGTTCAGATCTCGGAGTCCGTGACACGCATCGTGCCAGGTCAATCGACCTTGCCAGGTGGCGCCGACGTCATCGACCTTCAATACACGAACCAGGAACGAACTCAGTTCATGAGTACGAGCGGCGACTGCTTGTGCACGCTTGAGCCAGCCTGGATCATCAGTAAACAACTCCGGATAGTGATGAACCATTGCCGTACATGATCCCGAAGGGCTGACTATTGCGTCCGCTTTACTCTCTTCAAACAGAGAAATAAAACGCCTGGCAACATCACGAGCTTCACTTCGATAACCAGTATTAAAGGCGGGCTGTGCGCAACAGGTCTGCCTGTCGTCGAACTCAACTTGACAGCCTGCACGCCTCAACACTTCGACACTGCTCGAACCAACACTGCTCCACAGCTGGTCTACAAGACAGGTGACGAATAAGGAGACGCGCATAGTTAGGCAGATTTCAGATTTAAGATTGCAGATTTCAGATTAAACCCTCTTGCACTCTGGATCCAATCTGAAATCTACAATCTGAAATCTGAAATCTGAAATCCTAAATTAGAGTACCACCACACCCTTCACATAATCCTCCGCTTGCATGCCGCCGCTCAATGCCAAGGAAACCTCCGCAAACGATCTGAAATGATGAGTGATAAAGGTACCCACATCAATTTGTCCACCTTCGATCAGACCAAGTGACCGTTTAAACACTGATGGCCGACCATCAGCTTCGAAACCACCCGACGCACCGACAGACGTTACAATTAATGGTTCTTTAAAGAGAATATTATTCATAACGCTCAAGTCAGTTCCAGCGTGACCATGCCCGTAAAGTAAAACAGTTGCCTGCTTACAAATCAGTCCCGGAATTGATGCAAATACCTCACCGGCGCCAGACGCCTCGATCAAATACTCGACGCCTTTACCGTTGCTATGTTCGCGAACTACCTCCACCAGATCGCAAACCGTGGGATCGATAGTTTGGTCGGCGCCTAGCTTTGCCGCCAGAGCACGCTTCGCCTTATTTGGATCACTAACGCAGAGTGAGCCGCGATAGCCAATCACATTTCGCAAATACTGTGTAAACAATAAACCTGCCGGGCCAGCGCCGCATATTAACACGCTGCGCACTCGCTGATCCGGTTTGTCGCCATTAAAAGAATAGCGAGTTCGGGTTTTTGCGACTGTATCTGAGGAGTGAATCACACAACCAAGAGGTTCAGCGAGGGCCGCTGATGAAAAACTCAGCGGCGACGAAATCTCAATAGCATTGACAGCGGGTACGGCAATAAATTCCGCCAACCCACCCGGTAGTCCCGTAATTCCATGCTCACGATAAAACTCACACTGGTGAGAATCTCCTGTTCGACAATACGCACACAGAATATCGTGTCGTCTGCTTACACAGTTCAGCCCTTGATCGATTACAACTCGATCACCGCTCTTGAGATCTCCGACTTCCTTACCAACCTCCTCGATTGTTCCACTAATTTCGTGGCCGAGAATCTGTGGCTGTAAGGCCAACGGGATTGGCAGGCCGTGATCGTTGGTGTTGTAGTTAGCATGGCCTGCGAAGATGTGGGCATCAGTGCCGCAGATCCCAACAGCACCGACCCGCACGAGAACTTCATGTGCCGAAATAACTGGTCTCGGCACATCTCGTACTTCCAGCTTGCCGACGTCACAGAGCACACTCGCCTTCATGGTCGGGCCCGGGCCCGTTTCTATGTCCCTTTGATCAATGAAGGTAGAACTGCTCACGTGTGTCGTCCTTCAGCTTTCGAGATCCATCACATCCAATCGACCTTCCTCACGCAAGGTCGCAAACCGGCTCATCGTCTTCTCGATACCGACTTCGAGAGGTGTTACCGGCAATCCATCCACCACTTTTCGAATCGCCACATCGCTCATTGAGGGTGCTACTGGAATTTCAGGCCCACCGAAAGTGATCAATTCAGCCTGTGCTCTCGCATTAATAACCTCAACAACACGTGAAACAGGCACTGCATCGCCGTGCAAATTGAAGACAAGCGCACCGTCAGGCAATTGATCGGCACAGGCTATAAACGTTGCGGCAGTATCGGCGACAAACTGGAAATCTGTGGAGCCGCCAAAGCGAATATGAAACGGTCGATTTAATACCGCCGCCTTCATCGCCTTTGTTGGATCACTCGTCAGACCCGTGTCACGATTCACGCCATAGACGGTCAAGGGTCGTAGCCCCACGCTCGAAATCCCGTGATCTAGAAAAAAGATCCTTGCGTTACCTTCGTTGGTCCGTTTGAAGACGCCGTAATGAGTCGAAGGTTCACACTCTGCCGATTCATCAAGAGGTTCGTCGTCGTCGTTCATTCCGTATACAGCTGCTGAACTTGCATAGACCACGCCTTTAACGCCCGCAGCCTTAGCCGCTACAAATATGTTGAGTGTGCCAATCACATTCACCATTGCACCCGCAACTGGGTCCGCTTTGCAGGTTGGCACTTGCAGTCCCGCTAAATGGATCACGTGGTTAGCTTGTGAAGATTCCAGCGCAGACGAGACTGCTCGGCCATCAGTGATATCTCCTACGACAAATTGAACACGCCCAAGCGCCTCATCGTCGATTATCGCCCTTAGACGTCGCGAGTCATC
>JBKPQV010000845.1:0-13230 GCA_046734235.1 Acidobacteriota bacterium | reverse complement strand
TTCTGGGTCATACATATCGTTGCCTTTGTCCGGGGGCTTCGCGCAAAGCCGCTCGCCCCCGGGTACTAACTTTTGTCCTTACAGGAAGGGAGAAACTTGCTAGAAAAACAAGAACTTGACCATTTGCTACACACAGAACACAGAGACACAGAGAACACAGCGCGGCGAAGCCGACAGCCAAATCATCCTGAAAGGATGTAAGTTAATAGCCGTGGGCGAGCGGCCTTGTCGCGAAACCCCACGGAAGCGAGCCCGTTTTGATCAGACCCTGAAAGGGTCAAACCCATGTTTGTTCGACCCTTTCAGGGTCCTACCGATCCTTGCCGTTGTCCGGGGGCTTCGCGCAAAGCCGCTCGCCCCCGGCTACTAACTTTTGTCCTTTCAGGACGGGAAAATCTTGCTAGAAAAACAAGAACTTGACCATTTGCTACACAGACACAGAGAATTCAAAATCAAAATGTTAAGAGTCATCCCGATTACTGCCTGCCACGCCTCCTGATCAAACCGGCCACACCTATCAAACTCGTCCCGAGCAGTACCATCGTTGCAGGCTCCGGCACCGGAGCGGTTGGTGCTCCAACGATAAGAGTGAAGGGCGCAGCATTCGTGATGTAGTTTCCGGTTGGGACTATGCTGCAATTAAAGCAAAAAGTCCCGCTGTAGTTTCCGCCGATGATTGCAGTAGGATCTAGCAGCAGAGTAAATAATGGAAACGGCCCAAGTGTTCCTCCTGTTGCGATAGTCTGGTTCAGAAAGTTGTCACTAAAGGGCGTAGTGTCGAATCCCAAGCTCGGTTGTAGGTTTGGGACAGGTTGATTAAATATGAAAGATAGCGTTGTTGGCAGGGATAGAGTTACTGCTGTCGCATTGGGATTGAATATAGACGCGCTAAAAGTCACCGTCTGCCCCGGCGCAGCAGTCAGGACAGGGTTGCTGAATGACAATACCAACGAGTCGGCACACGCGCTTCGATGACAACAGCTGATCACGATTAGGGTGGCGGTAGTGATTAAGGCTTTGCGCAAAGCAGACACTGTTAGATCTCCCTTTGGTCAGCATTAACTTCGTAATAAGGCTCCCAGAGCCACAATCATGGCTTTGATAAAATCCCTGGATGCAGCCTCTTGCTTATCAAGGCGGGATTGACGACAGAAAACTTTAAACCGGCAAACAATCTTTTCTTGGTAGCATTAGTTTCTGAACTTTTCGCTCATTGAGGAGTGAAATGGTCAAGTTAACCGCAGTGATCTAGCTTCCAGGTGGAGGAAAAGCGATGCAAACATTAATGCAAGACATTCGTTTTGGGCTGCGGATGCTGTTCAAGAATCCGTCCTTCACAACTGTGGCTGTGCTGTCGCTGGCTTTGGGCATTGGCGCAAACACTGCCATCTTTAGCTTGTTTGATGCGGTCCTCCTAAAGCAATTACCGGTCAAAGATCCTCAACAACTCGTCGCGCTCGATACCTTCAATGAGCGCGGTGAACAACGAGACTTCGCGCACCCCGTGTTCGAGGTGCTTCGCGCTCGCAACAAATCGTTCTCAGGTATGTTCGCTGCCGTCGACGGGACACGGAGACTGGAAGTGACTGTTGCCGAATCTGGTGGGCGGACAAGTGAGGCCGAAGTGCAAATGGTCTCAGGCGAGTATTTTCCAGTGCTTGGAGTGAATGCAGTTGTTGGACGCACATTAACTCCAGCCGATGATCAAACGCCGAAAGCTCATCCACTGGCCGTACTTAGTTATGGCTTTTGGCAAAGAGACTTCGCTGGCGATAGTTCCGTAGTCGGCAAGAATCTCACGATAAAGAATCAAACATACTCAATTATTGGAGTCACTCCTCGAGGTTTCTTTGGTGAAGCTGTCGGACGCGCCGTCGACATTTGGGTTCCGTTGATGATGGAGCCTGCTCTCGATCCAGGTTTTTCTTATCTGCGCGAGGTGAATGTCAACTGGTTGCGCATCATGGCGCGACGACGTGATGACGCGAGTCTTCAGCAAGCGCAGGCTGAGATGACAACTCTCCTGGCGCAAATGAATACTGAGTCAGGAGACATTGGTAAAGCAGCTCGCCGAATCGCGAGGATCGAAGTCGACGCTGGTGGCCAGGGTCTTGCAGATTTTCGCACTCGATTTGGCAAGCCGCTCCGAGTGCTTATGACTGCGGTAGTACTTCTTCTTTTGATTGCCTGTGCGAACATTGCGAATTTGCTTTTGGCACGAGCCTCATACCGCCAAAAAGAAGTTGCGGTTCGTCAGGCAATTGGGGCCGGTCGCTTTCGTTTAGTTCGTCAGTTTCTCACTGAGAGTTTATTGCTGGCCTTCTTTGGCGCTTTGTTGGGTTTACTCTTCGCGTGGTGGGGAAGCCGTGCTCTGTTGTGGCTGGCTTCCGAGGGCTCGGCTCCTCTTCCAATTAGTGTTGAGCCCAACTTTCGTATTCTCGGATTCACGCTCGTTGTTTCCGTGCTGAGTGCGGTCCTTACCGGCCTTTTCCCTTCGTTCCTCGCCACTCGACAACAACTCAACGCGGTACTCAAAGGCACAGCAATGGGACGACCCCGCTTGTGGCTCTCGCGACCGCTTGTTGTTACTCAAGTCGCCGTGTCGTTGTTGTTGCTGACGGGCGCGGGCCTGTTTGTACAGACCCTGCGCAATTTGCGGAAAGTAGATCTCGGCTTTGCAGGTGATTCGATCGTTCAAGCACGTATCAATCCTGAAGACAGCGGTTACAAGAAGGAGCAATTATCCGCCCTCTACCATCAAGTGCTTGAACGATTGAACTCAACTCCCGGTGTTCGTTCGGCGAGTCTCGCTGCCACGGGCTTTCGCAGCGGCTCCTCCCGAACTTGCTGTATCAATGTTCAAGGTCGTGCGGCAGGTCCCAATGAGGATCGCGAAGTGCAAACCTTGAGCGCGACTCCCGGTTACTTCCAAACCATGGGATTGCGATTGATTACCGGTAGAGATTTCACCTGGTCTGATGCGGGTAGTAAGAGCGCGAAAACGGCGATCATCAACGAGACGATGGCGCGCCAGTATTTTGGTGAAGGCAGCCCGATTGGACAGCGCTTTGGTTGGGGGGATCCGGCGAAGGAGTCGATCAAATACGAGTTCGAGATTATCGGCGTAGTAAACGATGCGAACTATGGCAAGTTACGCGACAAAATCAAACCACTGATCTATTTCCCGAGCGAGGGGGGAACGCTCCTTGTCGTTCGTTCAGCTGACGGAGTTGCGGCGTTACCGGCGACGGTTCGAAGGGAGATTCAGTCTGTGGACAGAAGACTGGAGATTCTCAGTATTCAGACCGTCTCCAAACTTGTCGATTCGGCGTTGGTCCAGGAGCGACTCTTGGCTAAGCTCTCAGGGTTCTTTAGCTTGTTAGCAGTGTTGCTGTCGTGTGTTGGATTGTATGGAGTGATTTCCTACGACGTCTCACGCAGGACTCATGAATTCGGCATTCGTATGGCGCTCGGAGCGCAACTACAGGATGTGCTTCGGCTGGTCATGAAGAATGGAGCGATGATGGTCGTGCTGGGAGTTGCAGTTGGACTGGTGGGAGCATTCGCGCTAACTAGATTGATCGCGAGTTTACTGTTTGGGGTTGGATCAACAGATACCCTGACCCTGGCAATCGTCTCGGTGGTGTTGATTACTGTCGCACTGTTTGCTTGTTACATTCCGGCACGACGTGCGACTAAAGTGAATCCATTGGAAGCGCTGCGTTACGAGTAGGCCCTGAGCAAGAGAGTTTAAAGACACCACAAGCTTTAGCTTCGTGGAGTTTCAATTTCTTCCCTAGAACACGCTAGACGTGACCAGAAGACACCACAAGCTTCAGCTTGTGGAGTTCTTCGCTACACCGCGTCCAAAACCACGAGGTTACAGAACAAACACCAGCGAAGAAGTTGAGACTCCATGACGCTAAAGCGTATGGTGTCTTTTCAGTTTTCCTAGCGCTTTGGTAGCGAAAAAGTTGAAACTCCACGAAGCTAAAGCTTGTGGTGTCTAAAGCCTTTGAAAACCGTCCAAGGGAAAGAGCTGTGCGATCTCAAATTTGAGATTTGAGATCCGGAGAGCCCACCTTCCTATCCTCTAGCTTGCTTTAACTTTTTTCTTCACTCTCGAGTTGTTTCTTGCCAGCCATTCAAGGTGCGGATAAGCTACTCACAGATTCAAAAGATCCATCTCCTCATTGTTCAGTAGTGCCCGACGTTGATACAAAAGGTTGAAGCCCCGCGAGGTGGTCGAAATTGATCACCCGCAAATCTTTGGAAGAGGAGCGTTTATGAAAAAACTGACCTTCGCTTTTTTGACGATGCTGTTACTCGCGAGTGTAGCCGTGGCCGACACGCTATACCTGCGTGATGGCAGAACGATTCGCGGCACTTTGCTCGGATTTGTTAACGGCCGTTTTGCCTTCCGAGTCAGCACCACTCAAACTGGCCCTTCAAGTGGACCAATCCGTCCTGAGGTAGGTGAGATTCAGTTTTTCCGGCCCAATGAAGTCGATCGACTCGAAATTGAAGGGCGCTCGCTTGATGATTTGAAGTATGAATCACGCAGTGTTGAAGTGCCGCTCGGTTCAAACTGGATTGATTCAGGTATTGACTTGCGGAGGGGGGAACGTGTCCAGGTGACCGCATCGGGAATTATTCTCGTGGGCCGCTCTCGAATCAATCCTGATGGTTTGAAGTCTACCGATCCTACGTCACCACTGCCCAACTCACCTGAAGGAATCCTTATCGGCGCCATTGGGAATGATTCCAGTTCACCCGCTTTTGAGCTGGGTGCATCACGTGAATTTGTTGCAGAAAGAGATGGTCGCCTGTTCTTAACATCCAATCGCGGCTCTTACGCCGACGCACGAGGATCGTTCACAGTACAAGTCAAACGAGAGCGCGATCTAACGGCCCTGAACAACCCTAATAATTCCAACAACACGGGTTCTGTCTTCCGCACCGATCCAAACGCGCGTACGCGCACCAGACAAACGGATGTCCCTCAAAAACGCACGCCTCAGGACTATTCCTTTGATGTCGCAGGCACTTCACGTGGCGTCGACACGGCGCTCGATGTGCGTGTTGGTGACCAAATTGTGTTCACAGCTACGGGAAAAATCATTGCGGGACGGCGGTTGGGTGAAGTTGGACCAGAAGGCGGACGTTCAAGCGGTTTTGGGGCGATTGTTGGCACAAGGCCTTTGCCGAGCGCTGGCCCAGGCGCACTCATTGGTTACATCCGGCTGGCAAATGGTCAGAACACTCAGGCGTTTCTGATTGGTAGTCAAAGCACCTTAAGCGCGCCCGCTGACGGTCGTTTGTATCTGGCCATTAATGACGATGATTACAGCGACAATGGAGGGGCCTTCAAAGTAACAGTCAAATACTAATGATTCCTGCGAATTATCCCGAGTCCGCTTGAAAGCGCGGCCATGAGCAATCCGGATGAAGTTCGCCAAAGGTATGCAGAAGAAATCCGCGATGTGCTCAAGGTGCGCTTCGGCATTGCTCTGTCGCAGCATTTGGTTGATGCATTTAGAAACGTCTCGCGGGAGCACTTTCTTGGGCCTGGGCCATGGCTGATACGAGGAAACAAGAAGAGCTTCCGGCAGAGGCTTACGAGTTGGTTAAGTAGAATCCACGCATCCGACGACTGGACCACCACCGACCCAAGACATCTTTACCACCACGACACTGTTGTCGCTATTGATGCCAAACGAGGGCTGAATAATGGACAGCCGAGTGGGTTGGCAGCCTGGATTCACTTTTTGGAGCTACAAGAGGGAGATCGCGTTCTTCATGTCGGTTGCGGACCTGGCTACTACACAGCGATCATAGCTGAGGTCGTTGGGCCAACCGGTCACGTAACAGGCATCGAAATCGACTCGGATCTCGCTTCGCGTGCTTGTCAGAATCTCAGTTATCTTAATCACGTCAAGATCGTGAATGGTGACGGCGCGGAATACTCGACTGGGCCAATGGGCGCCATACTAATAAACGCAGGCGCTACCCACCCGCGACTCTTGTGGCTCGATAATTTGCAGCAAGGTGGCCGGATGATAATTCCGCTGACGACCGAAAAGGGTAGGGGATTAGTCTTGAAACTAAAGCGCGAGTTTGAGGGTTACACAGCTAGATTTGTTCTTACTACCCAGGTCTTCGACTGTGTAGGCAGTAGGAACGAAGAGTTAAGTGAGCGATTGCATGATGGTTTCAAACGCAGGAATTGGAGATCAGTAAAATCGTTACGACTGGATGCACACGAGTCGAACGAGAGTTGCTGGCTTCACTATAACGAGTTCTGTCTCTCAATCTTGCCATTATCAGAAAACCAGAATTGATTGCAAAAGAAGTTGAGGCTCGCATGAAGCGTTTGTGTCCGATATGCTTCAGCTTGTCGGGTAGTACTTTGTACTTTGTTCTTCGCACTTTGTACTTCGATGTGCCAGGGACCGAGCTCAAAGAACAAGTTCAAAGTACAAAGCACAAAGTACTACCTGACAAGCTAAAGCATATCGGACACAAACTCTCCGCATTGACCTTTATCTGACGTCACCCCTTGTTACGGATTTACTTGTACGTTGCCACCCTCAATTGGTATCTGCGGGAAATCGTCAGCGCCAATAAACTGGCAAGTACTTGGTTCAACTACATTGTCGAAGAAAATTTCGCTAATCGTATCGTTGTCAGCGCCAGGTTCACCGTTATCAAAGACGGTGAAGAAGGCTGCGTCAAACTCATCGTTGAATACAGGATCACTTGTCTTCCTAACAGAGCCGCCGAAGCTTGCCCTGTTTCCTACTACTTGAAGGCAAGTGATATCGAAATGGGCGTCGTACTTCGGGTCGAACGATGGGTTATGAATTACCGCGCTTCCCTGGATGCTTCCATCGCGCATTTCTCTGGCACTGAACGAAAACTGTCTTCTGACCGTTTTACCATCCGTATCTTGCAAGAGGATAGTTCCGTGTCCCGAAGCTGATTTTCCACGTGCGGCAGCGGATGTTGACCGCATTAGGAAAGGGGTGACTACGATTACCGCGCCTAATAGACCGGCTAGAACAAAGTTTTGGAGATGTTTCATCTGGGCCTCCTTATTTGAAGGTGGTGAGAAAGGAAGACCATGTTAAAGGCTTCTGAGCGACAACCTCACATGACTATCCACGGTTAAAAAGCAACGGGGCTTGTTATTTTCTTGCTTTGCGGTTGCGGAATCTACTCGAATTCGAAATTGACTGTCAATCTTTTGGTCTGGTACAGAATCAATTGCCCTGGGTCAGACTTCGATTCAACTTTACCGATGAGCACTTACAAGATCGATGAGATCGACTTCCGTCCGCGTGTTCCAGGTGTGAGACTAGTTCTCAGTTGCCTGGCCTTTGGAGTTTTAGGTTGGGCCTTCAGCAACGAGACCATCTTTAAATTTCAAATCGTTGGACAGCTAACGCTAAGCTATCTCGTTGAGGTGATTGGGATCAGTCTTCTCATTCTGGGTGGCTTTTGCTTTGTGACTTCCTTCCTCTTGCTGCAATTCCGTTTGCGATTTACAGAGACAGGTATTCGTCGGTTCACGCTTTTGGGCCCACGGTTCATTCCGTGGGGCTCTGTGCGAGCTGCTCAACTAGAGAGCTTCAAGGGATACCTCATGCTGAGTTTGTGGGTCAGCCGGTGGAGATGGATCTATGTGCCTCTGATGGAATTCAGAAGCAGCGCCCGCTTGTTTGAGGAAATTAGAAAGAAATTGCCGGTGGAAGTCCGAGTAACTGAGAATCAGAGGGCGCTGCTACGTGATCCTTAACTATTCGCGGGCTCAAAAGTCGCCTTGAGGTGAAGAGTTTTGGTTCGTGAAGTCACACGAAATAACACGAAGCCGACGTTTCAACCTATTGCTCAGCAATCGTCCACACGACGTCCACTTGACCCCTTTTTTCCTGAGTGATTAACTCTTCCCAAATCGTAACTCAGGGAGAATTTAATGGTTCACGTTTACGGTCTCTCAACAGCCGCGCAGCGCTGGGTCTCAACCGCTTCAAAAATTGCCACGGACATCGCTCAGCAAAATGCTCCAGATGTCGATCAAAAGGGACGCTATCCTACTGAAAGTATGAGTGCGCTTGCCGATGCGGGTCTTTATGGCCTGTGCCTGCCATCAGAGTTTGGTGGGCAAGGAGAAGGTATGCGCGCCTTCGCTGGCGTAGTCGAAGAACTCGCTGGGGCTTGCGCGTCTACCGCTATGATTTACGTAATGCACACGTCTGCAGCGCAAGCTTTAGCAAACTCAACCACGTTTGAAGATCGGGGCTCAGTGTTAAAAGAGATTGCCGGTGGCAAACATTTAACGACGCTTGCATTCTCCGAGACCGGATCGAGATCGCAATTCTGGGCGCCAGTTTCAAAACTGGAAGAGAACAATGGTCACTATCAAACTTCGGCTTCGAAATCGTGGGTAACCGCAGCGGGTCACGCTGACTCGTACGTTTCTTCGGCCCAGAAGCCGAATGCCGCTGCGCCGTTGGAGTCTACAGTCTATTTTGTTCGACAAAAATCAAGGGGCGTTAGTGTTACTTCTGCTTTTAACGGTCTTGGTCTCCGCGGGAACGATTCTGCTCCGGTGACGTTGGATAAGATCGAAATCAAGCGCGGCGATTTGATTTCTCCACTAGGTGAAGGCCCAAAAGTAATTCTTGAGATCATTTTGCCGTGGTTTGCGGTTGGTTCAGCTGCGATGGCAAATGGGTTGTGTCGAGCGGCAGTGCAGGGAACGACACAGCATTTGATCGGGACTGGATTTTCTCATACCGGTTCACAGCTACGCGATCTTCCGAATTTGCGCGCCCGTCTCGCCGAGATGAGTGTACGCACCGAACAATCAAGAAGCTTGCTGGGCCATACACTCGATCAGATCGAAAGCCCGAGTGAGATCACACCACTTTTTGTCTTACAAAGCCGTTTGGCAGCGCTGCAAGCTGCTGTTGATGTAACTGATCTCGCGATGAAGACTTGCGGCGGTGCGGCGTTTTCAAAACACCTGCCAATTGAACGGCTCTTCCGTGATGCTCGTGCCGGTTGGGTAATGGCGCCAACCGTCGATCACTTGAATGATTTTGTCGGCAAAGCGATGACGGGATTGCCTCTCTTTTGATTACAAACGTTCAGGACGAAAATGAGTAACGACAAATCTATCTTGTTGGGTGCGGTGGCCTACGATCCCAAAGTTGTAACGATCTGGGAAGGTATCCGCGAACATTTTATTGAACAAGGCGTGCCAATGGACTTTGTCCTGTTCTCAAATTATGAGCGACAGGTTGAAGCATTGTTGAAGGAACACATCGACATCGCCTGGAATACTCCACTGGCCCATGTGCGCGTTCGTCAGCGAACCGATGGTAAGTCGCACTCGTTGGGGATGCGAGATAGCGATCGTGATTTTCGCTCGAAAGTACTTGTTCGTCGTGACAGCGGAATTAAGTCCCTGAAAGATCTGGAAGGCAGGACGCTTGCAGTCGGAACTACCGACTCTACGCAGGCACGTATTCTCCCGTTGTACTTTCTTAGGTCCGAGGGAGTTGATGTTAGTCGCATTAATTTACTGTCGTTCAACAGCGATCCCGGAAAACACGGTGACACCGGGACGAGCGAGATAGATGTATTGAAGGCTCTTCACGATCGACGCGCAGATGCCGGGACGATAGGTGATCTTATTTGGGTGAATGAGCAGGCTGCCGGCCACATCGATGTGAACCAAATTGAACCGCTTTGGACCACACCTGGATTCGATCATTGCATGTTCGACGCGCATCCGAACCTGTCGTCAGAAAAGATAGAAGCCTTTCAGCGCGGGTTGTTCGCTATGCAGTGGGAGAACCCAAAACATCGACGTTTACTGGAGCTGGAAGGCTTGCATGAGTGGTTACCCGCGCGTGAGGAAGGTTATCGAAGTCTCGAGGAAGCATTGAAACAACAGGGTCAGCGTGAGTAACGATGTAGCTGCGATTGCGGTAGACGTTGGAGATTTGCCACTTGGTGGCGGCTTACTCGCCATAGTGCGCCCGGCGCTCAATGCCCTGGAACCCGGGGGTGCTTTAGCTGTTCTTTCTCGTTCAAATACTGTGAACGATGATCTGCCCTCATGGTGCAGAGCGGAAGCGCACCAATATCTCGGCGTCGAAGAGATTTCTGTTGGGGTTAGTCGCCACCTCATTGCTCGCGGCAGATTTTCAAACACCACCTCAACACAACACGAAGTATCGGATAGCCCGACATTCCCAATGAACGCTGATCCGGTTACAGGCTTTGCTCCGCGTGGAGCACGCGTGGAAAGAGGTGGACCAGCCTATCCTTTTACTCTCAATGAACGTGATCGATTAGCGCCTCCAGAAATATCAAAACTTTATGATCAGGCTGTAGCGGCACAATGGGATGCGTCGAGAGACATTCCCTGGTCCAGGGCGAAGTCTTTGCCAGAGTCACTCGACCTCGCCCTTGGTCAGATTATGACGTTTCTCGCTGAGAACGAATTATCGGCACTCTATGTGCCCTCGCGTTTCATAGCTCACATTCATCCACATTTTGCCGAGGTTGCCATGCTCCTCGCTACGCAACTCGCAGATGAGGCGCGCCATATCGAGGTCTTTCTCAAACGCGCACGTCTATCAGGCCGAGGACTAGGTACGTCCTCCGTGATCACTTCGCGGTCGCTGTTGTCACTCTTGCAGACAGACGAATTTACTGAAGCGACGTTCTTGCTTTCAGTTCTTGGTGAAGGAACTTTTCTTGACCTGCTGAGCTATATCGAACGATATGCTCCTGATGAGGCGACTGCTGAGCTAACTCGTCGGGCAAAGAATGATGAGACACGGCACGTTCATTTTGGTTTGGCGCATGTTCGCTTCGCCCTCACCAATGATCCGGCACTCTACGGTCGTTTGGAAGCGGCTGTACGTCGACGCTCTGCCACTCTTCACGGTGCCGGTGGCGTTCCTGCGCCTTTGCAGGATGCTTTAACTATTCTTGCCGCTGGTGGAACAGAGCCTCGTAGTGTCGCCCGCGGTCATGAAAGTTATCGTGAACTGCTTGAGACGATGCACCTAAGTCGGATCAAGAGACTGGAACACGCCGGCTTTACACCCGAACAAGCCGAGACGCTGTCACGCCTTCACACTCCAAATTTCATGTAGGACCCGCTCCGGTTCGTGTGAGTTTGTGTGAATTCGTGGACCGTCGATGCACAGAAAACACGATCCACGAAACCACACGAAATAACACGAAGCGTTTTATCATTGTTAATGCTCTCGCTTGTCGAGTCGTTTTATGAGTTGAAGTCTAACAATCCCTTAAAGGTATTAAACGCACCCATTATGTTTCGAGATTTACGATATAGCCTTCGAAGTTTATTGAAGCGACCCGGTTTTTCCCTGGTTGTTATCGCGACGCTCGCGCTTGGGATTGGCGTCAACGCTGCAATTTTCAGTGTTTTCAACATCTTGCTGCGTCCGTTGCGAGTCAAAGAGCCCGAATCCATTGTGCGCCTCTTCTTTGAAGAAGGTTCCAGACGATCGGACGCCTTTTCATATCCCGACTACTCATACATCCGCGAGCGTAACCAATCGTTTTCGGATGTTATAGCCGTATTCGAGGAGGAGCGTTTTCTGCTCGGAGAAAACAGGCTGAACAGTGAGCCTGAAGAGATTGTCGGAAACTTCGTTTCAGAAAATTACTTCGTAACGCTGGGGGGTAGCACGCATCTCGGACGCTTTTTCACCACCGAAGAGAACAGCGTTCCCGGTCGGGATGCAGTCGTTGTCTTGAGTTATGGCTTCTGGCAGCGGCGCTTTGGAGGTGATGCGCAGCTTGTTGGCAGCAACATAAGGTTAAATGGAAAACCGTTTACAGTTATCGGGATAACTCATCCGGCGTTCGTTGGCCTCCGGAATGAAATGCCAGACATCTGGCTGCCACTCGCGATGCGTGAGGCGATGCCCGCGGACCGTTTCCAACGCATCGCTCCTGAAAAGAGAAACTGGTACGGCGGACGCGACTTTCCATGGCTCAGCATATATGCGCGTCTCAAGCCAGGCAGAAGTTCCCGTGAGGCAACCACGGACATGAATGTTCTTTTGGGCCACCTCGATACTCAAATTAGCGCCGGCCCAAAGAAAACAATCGCCGTCGACCCGATCAACGAGATGAAGCTCCCAATCGAAGCGTGGATGTTTATCGGAATGGTGCTCGGAGCCACCGGTCTTATCCTGCTGATCGCCTGCCTCAATATCGCGAATATGCAACTCGCGCGAGCGATCGCGCGACAGAAAGAAATTGGCGTGCGATTGTGCCTTGGCGCAAGTCGTTGGCGTTTAGTCAGGCAGTTGCTTACCGAGAGTTTGGTGTTGAGCATCGTTGGCGGTGTCGCTGGGGTGTTGCTCGCTTGGTGGAGTCTCAACCTGTTTCTGTCCATGATTTTGATGCGCTACGGCGGTGGAGACATGGTGCGAGTAGTTATCGATCTCAAGCCGGACTGGCGAGTCATGGCTTATTCCTTTGGGCTTGCCTTACTGAGTGGAATCGCGTTTGGTCTAGTTCCAGCGATGCGCGCCACTCGTCCCGATTTGATTGGAGTGGTCAAGTCGGAAAGCGCAACTGCAACCGCGGGCTCAGCGCGATCACGCTTGAGCGGCGCCCTTGTTGTTGCTCAAGTATCGATCTGTTTTGTGCTGCTAATTCCAGCCGGACTGTTGTTGCGTAGTGTCCAGCGAAATTTGGCTACCGATCCCGGGTATCAAGCAAAGAATCTCCTCTCGGTTGGTTATAGCCTCGAAATGAGTGGCTATGATGGGGAACGTGCGAAAATTTTTCAGCAGCAATTGATTACGCGGCTGGCAGCACTTCCGGGCGTGAAGAGTGTGAGCCTCGATCGCTCGGATATTGGTCGCGGCATCATTACATTGTTGGATCGAGGCGAGACTAATCTAAAGCAATACCCCAACGTACCGATAGAAGAAATTCCCTCCACATATCTCGATACAATCGGTACGCCGCTAGTTGTCGGCCGTGCTTTTACAGCGGATGAGGTAAATGCGCACACGCCGGCACTCATCATTAGTGAATCGACCGCGCGTACCCTCTGGCCGGGCGAAAGCGCACTCGGCAAGTTGTTACGTATTGAGCAACCACTGCGTGACGGTGGGACCGAACTAATCTTTTCCTCGGCGCAGATAGTTGGGGTTGCGCGCG
>JBKPQV010000844.1:0-6862 GCA_046734235.1 Acidobacteriota bacterium | reverse complement strand
ATCACCTCAGCTCAAAATTCATCACCAGCACTCATTCTTGGCAGCTTACGATCGGGTGCTCACGAGTTTTTGCAGCTGCCAATTCTCCAGGACGAATTCAACACTGTTCTAGACCGCGTTGGACAATTCTCTATCGAGCATAGCGAATCACCAAATGGCGCTCGCGTCGTTGCGGTGTTTTCGAGCAAAGGTGGAGTCGGTGTTTCTTTCTTTGCCACAAACCTCGCGGCAGCAATGAACGTTAATACTCTGCTGGTTGACCTAAACCTTCAAGCAGGGGACCAAGCGTCCTTTCTCGGTCTCGATCCCAAATACTCTCTCACAGATTTCGTTCGCAGTCGCACCAGACTTGACGACACGCTGAGCAGTAGTTTGGTTACGCCGTACACAACTCGGTTGTCTCTTTTGGCGGCACCTGAAGAAGCGCATGAAGCTGAAGATATCGAACCCCAGCACGTAACCGAGACTTTGCACCTACTGGGCCAACGATATGAAAGCATTGTTCTGGATTTACAACATACGTTTGATCCGGTCACAGTCGCTGCCCTTGATTTGGCCGATGATATTTTGTTGGTAATGAGTCTGGATATCCCGGGTATCCGAAGCACTAAGCGCGCCCTAAAAGTTTTTGACCGCTTAGGTTATCCAAGATCCAAGACTCGAGTCGTAGTCAATCGGTGGAGCAAGAACATCGACGTTGAACTTCACAAGGTAGAGGTTCATCTCAATGAGCAGCTGATTGGGCTGGTACCCAACGACTATAGAAGAGTAATCAACTCGATCAATCTGGGACGACCTCTGGTCGAATTAGAACCAAGCTCGAAAGTTACGCTCGAAATACGTCGTATCGCGGGCTTGGTTGAAAGACATGAACATGAGCAAACAGCAGCACCGCAGCGTAAGCGATTGCTCGGCTCTGTATTTAACAGGCAAAACTCGAGAACAGCACTCGAGGTTACCTCGTTGCCTCTCGCCGACCAGATACCGAACTAAGTAATCCCAAAGATGCTGTTGAAATGATTCGCTAGAACAAGGAACACCATGGCACTAAGAGAACGCTACATCAAGGATCAAAACGGGGACGGTACAGGTACCGCTCTCGAAGAAGTACTTTACAGCAACCAAAACATCCAGGAATTAAAAGCACATCTTCATCGTGCAATTGTTACCAAGCTGGATCTGACAAAGCTAAACATGCTTTCGCCAGAGCGCGTAAAGGCCGAAGTTTCCAAATTAGCTGAAGACTTATTGCTAGCTGAGAACACTCCTCTGTCAGCTGCCGAAAGAGATCGGCTTGTGACTGAGGTGCATCACGAGCTTTTCGGCCTGGGGCCACTAGAGCCACTCCTGGGAGATTCAACAATATCCGACATTCTCGTCAACTCTTATTCGAGTATCTACATTGAGCGACGCGGTAAGCTTGAGAAAACCGCAATCGCGTTCAAGGATGACGAGCACTTGATGCGAGTTATCGAACGCATTGTGTCTACGGTGGGACGGCGCATAGATGAATCGCAACCAATGGTTGACGCTCGCTTGCCTGACGGCTCTCGTGTGAATGCCATTATTCCACCACTTGCACTTGATGGACCAGTGTTGTCGATCCGTCGCTTCGGCGCAGAGCCTCTAAAAATGCCTTCATTAATTGAGAATGGCGCGCTGACAAAAGAGATCGCAATTCTTTTTGAAATGTGTGTTCGCGCTCGCCTCAACATAATAATCTCAGGCGGCACTGGTGCGGGCAAAACTACACTCTTGAATGCCCTTTCCGCCTACATTCCAAAAGAAGAACGTATCGTCACTATTGAAGACTCCGCCGAATTACAGCTCCAGCAACCGCATGTCGTAAGACTGGAAACGCGTCCACCCAACATCGAAGGCCGTGGTGAAGTCTCGCAACGCGACCTCGTCAGAAATGCATTACGAATGAGACCAGACAGAATCGTGATTGGAGAGTGTAGATCCGCCGAAGCCATCGACATGTTACAGGCAATGAACACTGGACATGACGGATCTCTTACCACTATCCACGCAAATACTCCCCGGGATGCCCTGGCTCGCCTGGAAACGATGATTCAAATGACGGGAATGCGCTTGTCCGACCGGGCCATGAGACAACAAATTGCTTCAGCAGTAAACGTGGTAATTCAGGTAGCACGCCTAACGGATGGTACCCGCCGTATCACGTCGATCTCAGAGATCACCGGCATGGAAGGCGATACCACCGCTATGCAGGAGATTTTCCAATTTGAACGGGTCGGGGTGGATTCAACTGGAAGGGTGATGGGAAGATTCCAAACCACAGGTATCCGTCCACGTTTCGCAGAGCGGCTCAAGCAATACGGAATGCAGTTGCCGGCGTTCTTTTAGGAGGTAGTGAAAAGTGCTGATTTCGACACTCGTATTTCTATTCTTTTTGTTCCTCACGTATGCGCTCTTTCTGATAGCGTCCCGAAAGTCAGATGTTCGGCACGAACGCTTGCAGCAACGCGTTAGCGAGGCCTTACAAGAACGGCTTGCTGGCCCGGAAGCAGAAATTCAGATTTCCCGCGAAGACTCCATCGGCGGAAGTCCGATAATTAATCGAGTCTTATCGTCATTGAATTTCATTAAGAGCCTCGACAAAGTCATTAGACAAGCGGATGTTCAAATAACTGTTATTCGCTTACTTACCTTTTCGCTATTCGCTGGACTCATGGCCGGACTCGCTGCTTATACGATCTTCAACGGCCTACTAGCGATACTCGCTGCAGGAATAGCAGCTGCAATCCCAATTGTGCATATCGCTCAGAAAAGGAAGAAGCGGCTCCGCAAATTCAATGAACAACTCCCTGATACATTGGACTTACTAAGTCGATCACTGGCAGTCGGACACGCGTTTTCGGAATCACTTCACCAGGTCGCCTCCGAAATGCCGGATCCGGTCGCAACCGAGTTTCGAATTACTTTCGAAGAACAAAAACTGGGTCTTCCTACCAACTTAGTTTTAGCGCGACTTTCTGAACGAGTTCCACTTTTGGATCTACACATCTGCGTTACCGCCATGAACATTCAGCGCGAAACCGGAGGTAACCTTGCAGAGATTCTGGAAAAAGTCGCCCAGACCATTCGCGAGCGCTTCAAGCTCATGGAAGACTTTCGAACAATGACCACAAGTTCACGTGGCTCTGCGTGGATCCTCTGTGCTCTACCAATCGTGATCATATTTATGATGACCCTCATCAATCCAGAGTACATGAGTGTGCTGATAAATGATGAGCGTGGGCATTACATCCTTGGAATAGCTTTGGTGATGCAGATTTTGGGTGTGATTTCAATAAAGTCGATTCTGAACATTCGTGTATAGGGTTAGACCAAGACTTAAGGAAGGCGTTCTGTCATGCTTCTGCTAATTATCCTACTTACTTTCGGTTGTCTTGCTTTAACCGTTATGAGCGTTTACTGGTTATTCGCTCGGCAAACGGGTGTCGTTAACGCCAGACTGGAGGATATGGATCCGTCCCTGACCCTGGTCGAGAATAATCCGCTAACCGTGATGGCTGAGCGGGTTGCTGAGCCATTGAATCGACTAGCTCCTATTTCGGCGTTAGATGCAGCAAAACTTCAAAAGCAGTTGCTCCAAGCCGGCTATCGCTCACAGGATGCAGCGACAGCTTTTAGAGCGATCCAAATAACTTTGACGGTTGCTCTTCCATGCCTGACGTTTGCGGCATGTTTCATTCTGAATACTCCACTGAGTAACTCCCTTATGTGGGGGGTTGCCGCCGCCGCAATCGGCTTTTATTTGCCACGTTACATTCTTAGAAAGAAGACCCTTCGGAGACAGCAAAGGATTACCTGGGGACTGGCTGATGCCATGGATTTGCTAGTAGTCGCTGTCGAAGCGGGGCTGGGTCTAAACGCTGCGCTAAATAGAGTTGGCGAAGAACTAAAAGAGATTCATCCGGATATGCACGATGAGTTTGAGATGGTTAACCTTGAGCTTCGTGTTGGCCGGAGTCGTGAAGAAGCTTTGAGGAATCTTGCGGAACGGACCGGTGTTGATGACATTCGGAGTTTCGTAGCCTTGCTGATTCAGGCTGATCGATACGGATCATCTATTGGAAAAGCAGTTCGAGTGTTTGCTGAATCGCTTAGAACCAAACGGCGTCAACGTGCCGAACAGACAGCACAAAAGGCTGCCTTGAAACTCGTATTTCCACTAACGGTTTTCCTGTTTCCAGTAATCATTCTTGTGATTCTGGGCGCAGCCTTATTAAACCTCATCGATCAATTTTCAAAGTGAAGAAGCTGGCTTAGGAGAAACATTATGCTTAAGAGTTCCATATTCGTTTCGCTGCTAACCGTGATCTTGCTTTTTACTGTTGCTGAGCGCTCAAGTGTCGCTACAGCAGGCAGTTTCGACTGGGCAGCGCTCGTTGAAATTGATCAAGACGCAGCGACGGAGACTTTCGAAACACCGGACTCTGGAACGGCGAAATCGACACAGCAAAAACGAGGTAATGGTTTCGCACGTGCCCTTGGAGCACCTTTTCGCGCGCTTGGCCGGCTCTTTGGCGGTGGCAAGAAGAATGATCAACAAGCACGCCGCATGAGTGACAAAGATGTCGCCAAATTTGAAGCCACCAAAATCGTACGCATCAAAGACTCAACGATTCAACCACCAGCTGCAAACAATACGTCACAGCCTGCGTCTCCGGCAGCAGCCACACCATCGGAATTTGCCGCTCGTCTACAAAACGGTCGTGAACTCTTGTTGGCGGGCAATGTGGATGCCGCAATTAACGAACTTACGACTGCCGCTAAAGTCAATCCAAAGTCAGCTGAAGTACACAACTTGTTAGGTATTGCTTACGAGACCAGAGGACTTCGCGATCGCGCACTCGAGTCATTTGAGTTGGCAGTCCGCGCTAACGAAAGCAACGCTGAACATCTCAATAACCTGGGATTCTTGCTTTATAAGAATGGTGACTACGAACGCGCCACAAAGTATCTGAAGAAAGCAGCTAAGCTCTCGCCCAAAGATGCACGCGTTTGGAATAACCTGGCGCTTACGCAATGTGAGCGTCAGAAATTCGATGACGCCTACGCGAGCTTCTCAAAAGCCGTCGGAGAATATGGTGCACATCTAAACATGGCCACCCAATTGCAATCGAAGGGTTACGCTAAAGACGCGATTAAGCACCTCGAACAGGCGCAGGCAGTTCGTCCGAACTCAGTAGAAGCGTTAACCAAACTCGTGGCGCTTTATGAACTCACGGGTCGACCGACTGACGCTGAAAATGCGCGCCGCTCGCTAGTCGCGCTCAAGACTTTCGCGGATGCCAAGCAATAGATATAGATTCAAGGGGTTGTTTTAGAACTAACCTATTAGGAAGTTCATCAGTAAGTTCACCGGAGACAAAGTATGGGCAACCTCAGCTTTTTGACGCGTGCGGAGATTGAGAGTCTCGGTCCGCCCACGCCAGAAGAATTAGAAGAATTGGAGGTCTCCGAAGCTTTCCTACGTGACCTCGCACTCAAACATGTTGCGACAATTGCTGAACCAACCACAGCAAACGTTGCCGAAAAACTTCATCTCCCGCTCGCGCTCACTGATGAACTCCTTTATCAGCTCTATCGGGAAAAACTGATCGAGATCCGTCTTCAGAGCGCCGTTGGGATCACGCGCTATGCAATGCTTGATCTGGGCTGGGAACGGGTTGCACGCCTGCAGCTGAATTGTGGGTATGCTGGTCCAGCGCCGGTCTCTTTGCAGGACTACTCGTACATGATGCGGTTGCAAGCCGCACCCTCAAAACCGGCTTCAATGAACATGGTGCGTTCGGCTTTCCGAGATCTCGTTCTTCCTGAATCGCTGTTAAGAACTCTCGGTTGCGCGATTAATTCACGTTCATCTCTTTTTCTTACTGGCCTCCCCGGTACCGGTAAAACGGCGATTTCGGAACGCATGAACGCCGCAGTCCCGGGAACGATTTGGATTCCCTACGCGATAGAAATTGATGAACAGGTCATTCGCGTCTTTGACGCGCATTGTCACCACCAGGTCAATACTGTACGGGCTACAGAGTATGACCACCGTTGGATCGAGATTGAACGACCAATGGTTATGGTTGGTGGAGAACTAACACTCCAAAATACTGATCTCAGCTGGTCCAATTCCTCGCACTACTATGAAGCTCCATTTCAAATGAAGTCGAACGGTGGCACGCTGGTCATCGATGAACTCGGACGACAACGTGTTTCATGTGATGAACTCTTGAATCGCTGGATAATGCCGCTCGAACGACGAATCGACTTCCTAAGCCTGCACAATGGAAAGAAGATCGAAGTGCCATTCGAGCAACTCGTAATCTTCTCAACGAATCTAGATGAAACGCAGTTTGTTGATGAAGCCTTCCTGCGCCGCATGGGCTATCGGGCACGACTCGAACTCCCGACACCAGGTGCGTATGGCGAGATCTTCCGGCGCGCTGGAGCTACGAAGGGGTTGCCTGTCGATGAAGTTTGCGTCAATCACTTGCTGCGAAAATATGGCGAACAAAAACGGCCGATGAAATGTTGTGAGCCGCGCGACTTGTTGAATAGGATCGCCGATATCTGCATGTTGGACGGACAATCATTAAAGCTTTCAACTGCTCTGATAGACACTGCCTGGGAACATTACTTTGGCAGAGGTCATGAGTTCGATCATTATGAAGATGCGCCAAAGGTGCAGACGCAAGCGGCAGTGATGTAGTATTGGACCGAAATGAACTAGGTACCCTGAGTATTGGCCTTTGTTGGATGAAGTCAGTACCACCGTCGCGGTAGCGGGTGGGCCCTAGCGGATGATTGGAAATTGATCTGGCCCACCCGCTAC
>JBKPQV010000843.1:0-4371 GCA_046734235.1 Acidobacteriota bacterium | reverse complement strand
AGATTAGTCTATGGAATCAGTTAGTACCTCGAAGTTCGTCTAGGGTAACGGGCACGCGAGGACGCGTGCGGTCCCAGGACCAGTACCACTGTTGGTTCGCAGGGGGTTACTAAAGGCATGATTATTGGTTATTAAAGGACTGATGATTTCGTTACTTAAGGCATGATTACTTAAAGCTAGATCCCTCGGGGGAAGTATTCGTTCCAGCGCTTGTCTACAAGCCGGGCGATGTCATCACGGACGACGAGTTCATCAGGGAAACCGGGCTTGGTGCGTGCGTCGATCACAATGGGAGCTTTGTATACGAGGTGATGCCGATGTATGGAAGTCTGGCCGGCATAGATATCTGCCGCTGGTTCAAAACGCGTCCATGTAGCCCACAAAAAGTCGGGAGCTGATTTCGCAACTGAAGCATCATCGTGCAGAAAGATCAAGGGCCATTCAGAGAACACCGGATCAATTGCGACACGCGACCCAAGTGAATCGTCAGTTGCATACGGTTCGCCTTCAAGCACTAAACATCCTGCACAAAAAACTTCAGCTCGTTTTACACCTCGTGGGAGCTCGCCAATAAATTCGTGCGGCAAACTTCTTACAGGATCACCCAATCCCAACATGATCGCTTTACTTCCTTCGTTTACTTTCCCACTGGTGTAGTCAAGTGTGTCCATCGAAACATTGGATATCACGAACAGATCGGTTTCGGGCTTAAAACGTTCGAGCACATGTTCTAACAGCTTTGGGAAATTACTCAGATTTTGCGGCGTGTCAGTCAGGATTAGAAATTTCGTCAGCGACAGCTGACCTTCACCTAGAATGCGAAAACCAGAAACAAGCGCTTCACGACCGTAACGTTCTCTCACAACTGCCGAACAGAGCGAATGAAATCCAGTCTCTCCATAAGTCCACAGATCCCTAACCGACGGCATTACCATTGGGAATAGAGGGGACAGCAACCGCTGCAAGTAATCTCCAATAAAGAAATCTTCCTGACGTGGTTTACCCACAACAGTCGCCGGGTAGATCGCGTCACGACGGTGAAAAACTGCATCAACATGAAATATCGGGTATTCGTGACAAAGAGAGTAGTAACCGTAGTGATCACCAAATGGACCTTCGATTCGCCGCTCTCGCGGGGCAGCGTAGCCAACTATCGCGAACTCCGCTTCAGCCGCCAGGCGATGGCCGCCTAAGGGATTCTTCGTGAGTTTGAGCTTCTCGCCAGAAAGAAGTGACGCAAGGACCAACTCGGGAACATCCTCCGGAAGCGGTGCAATAGCTGAAAGAATCAGCGCTGGTGGTCCACCGAGAAAAATTGTTACTGGTAGATTCTGGTTTAAGCGTTCAGCTTCAGCGTAATGAAAGCCACCGCCTTTTTGAATTTGCCAGTGCAACCCGGTCGTTGCAGAGTCGTAGATTTGAATCCGGTAAATTCCGAGGTTGTGCTTTTTCGTCGTTGGATTTTCGGTGTACACGAGCGGCAGAGTTATGAACGGACCACCGTCTTCCTGCCAGGTTGTCAGTACTGGCAGCTCATTGAGTCGTGCGGGACGATCGACAACTTGAGTTACTGGAGATCTATTTGTGTTCTTTGTTCCCAGCTTCAACAAATCGCGACCGACAGATCGGTGTTTCCAGAGCTCAGCGGGTTTGGGAGGGAGTATCGACTCAGCAATCTGAACGAGGTCGCGGACTAATGCCTCAGGTTTAGGGCCAAAGGCTAGATCTATTCGTCTGTTAGTACCGAAAAGGTTAGTGACAACGGGATAACGGCTACCCTTCACCCGGGAGAACAAGAGTGCTGGACCACCTTCGCTGATTACTCGTCGATGGACCTCTGCCAGTTCAAGGTAAGGATCGACTTCCGTTTTGATTTCTACTATTTCGTTTTCTCTGGTTAATAGATCGAGAAATGTTCGCAGGCTAGGATGCATCCGTGGGGAGTATAGCAGCGTTTTAGGTTAACTCATTTGAAACTTCCTCTCTGCGTCTCTGCGTTCTCCGCGCCCCTGCGTTAAAAATACTAATTAGATCTTGAAGCTCAATTTAAACGCAGAGGCGCGGAGAACGCAGAGACGCAGAGAATTTTCTAAAGAATGACGAAGTTACGGAGAAGATTAAGGCTTATCAACGGTTCGTGGTCGAACGCGATTTGGTGTTGCAGACTGTTCACCAAGTCGCTTTTCAATCTCATCACTCGCAGTTTCGGCTGCCTCTGCAACAAAAGGCTGAACCGATTCACGATATGGTTTGATTACTTCAAGTGTTTCCGCATTACCAATACGCGCTAACGCCTTTAGCACGCCAGACGTGACGCGTGGCGGATTGTTCTCCTTCTTTAGATAAGGATAGAGAAATTCTGGGCTTTCTAGATCTGACAGGTAACCTACTGCCTGCTCATATCTTCCTGAATCGAGGTCGTGAACCACGCGAAACAGTGCTTCCGAGTGCCCCATTCGATACAAAGCCCAATCCAGGGCTAATCGGACTTCCTTGTTCTTCTCCTGCAGTCGATAACCTTCGACTAATTTCTTTTGATCGGCCGCCGCCAATCGTGCCAAAGCTTCAGCACTACGTTGCCGCACTAAAGCATCCGGACTGCTGAGTTGTTGGGCCAATTCCTTCGAGCTAGTTCGCGCGTCGATTCCGTCAATCGGCGCTTGAGCATTTGCCACCGCTCCAAACAATGCCAAAGTACCAAACACCAGCAGCAAACGTAATTTGAAAAACAAGATCGAACTCATAACCACCTTCACTTATTTTTCAGCGTTTTCGTGTTGAGGTCTAGTTGTGAGATCGGAATTACCTCGACAATTCAAAACCGCTTATGCATTTCCGGCAGAAACGCCTTTGCGTTCCCTACTATGATGATATCGCTCGACTTTGCGTCTAGCTTAAGACTCGCAAATCTTTGAATATCGGCTCCACTAACCGACTCTACATTGTCGATGTAATGGTTGATTTCGTCCAGACTCAAACCATGAAGGGCAAGCGCTGATAATCTGCTCACTAATCCGTTAATAGTTTCCAGGTTACGCGAGAACTCGCCAATCAAAACGGCTTTACGCGGCGTAAGTTCCGAATCAACTGGAGGCGAGGCCCCCAAGCTTTCGACTTCCGTTTTCAACAAAACCGCAACCTCAGGCCCTGATTCATTCTTGGTTTGTGCGCTGGCTACAAATGGCCCAACATCTCTGCGAGGATCCAGAGAACTTCCTGCCCCGTAACTCAATCCACGCTTGATCCGAATCTCCTGGTTCAGACGTCCCGAGTATCCGCTTAAGACAGAGTTTGCAACTATGCCGCGATAGTAATCCGAGTCATTACGTTTGATGCCCCGGCGAACCAGAAAAACTACCGCTTGCCCCGCGTCAGGTTTGTCAACTACCACAAGCCTGCCAGTTTTCTGTTCGTCAGTCTTAGCTACTGCGGCAAGTTCGGGGAGACGAGTTTTTGGTCTTAACCAATCGCCAAAGTATTTCTTTGCGAGTTTCAATCCAGCGACAGAATCTATGTCGCCACCAATCAACAAAATCGCATTGTCCGGCCGGTAGTAAAGGCGATGCAGCCTGACAATGTCTAAACGCGAAATCCGCTTCTGTGATTCAAGCGTACCAAGAATCGGGTGGCCATAAGTTCCATCACCATACAAAACCTTAGCTCCAACAAAACGCGCCAGTGAACCAGGTTCATCTAACGAAAGGGTAAGATTGTCGATGTACTGTTGTCGTAAACGCTCTATCTCATCGCGCCTGAAGGTAGGACGACGAACAACATCTGCCAGAATATCCATCGCTGGCCCAACCTTGTCGGACATGACGCCGACGGAAACAGTTGTCGAATCCCACTGGGCGTTCGAGTCAAGCAAGCCACCCAACCCTTCGACCTGCTCAGCGATCTGTGTAGCTGAGCGAGTCGTGGTCCCCTTGGTTAAAAGGTTGGCGGTTAGATCGGCGACACCAGCAATCCTGATCGGATCAACCTCACCGCCGTTCTTAATTACTAGTGCGACTGTTACGAGAGGAGTGTCGTGGCGCTCAACAACAATGACGCGTAGCCCATTTGCCAGTGTCTCTTCCTGGGGCTTTGGAAATGAAACCGCTCGTGGCGCGGAAGGCGGTGGAGGTGTCGTCTGCGCGAGGGCGATGCCTGGCAAGAATGTAAGCGCCAAAAGGAATACCTTGAGCTTCATTTCTTTGCCTCTCCTCGATTGCTTTCGTTCCGTTCTGACTCCGGAAGGTAGTACAAAACCAATCGGTTCGCGGCCGTAAAGTACTTCTTAATTACTCTCTGCACATCTGCCGCTGTTACCTCTTGCAGTTTGACCAGGTCAGTATTAGCGCGGTTCGGATCACCAAGTAAGACTGCGGC
>JBKPQV010000842.1:0-12255 GCA_046734235.1 Acidobacteriota bacterium | reverse complement strand
CCTTGTCCGGGCCACCAACCATGACTGATTACTTCATGTGAATATGCTTCACGGGTAATTGGATCGGCGTCCGGACGTGGAGGTGCGGGTCGCCCGGAGAACCGCGTCACTGCGAGATCAAAGCTACCCCAGAAGAAATGTACGGGACTGCTTTTGCCGATAAATCGCGAACGAAACTCCTGCAAGACGCGATCCGACTGTCGGAGAATTTGCCACAGCTTATTGGCACTAACGGGATCGTACGATTGATGCTGGTGATCCTGATCAAACGGAATAGGGTCAGGAATCTCGACAGGCACTTTCCAAATCCGAACGCTAAGCCCTAAGTCATCAAGCGCGGCCATTGTCTCCTCGTAAAACGCGGCTACTGACTTCGGCTCAAGTTTTATGGTGCGCATTGCACCGTCGCTACATTTGATGTTGAGGTTGTGATCCAGGAAGTCGAATTCCATTTCAAAGAAGGTCGAACCATAAGGCATCGCCGTTGTTGTTAACCCGCGTGCTGATACGTAGAGTGGAACGTTCCACCAATGATTGACCAAAGGAGTTTGAGCAAGCCGGACTTTGCCGACAATCTGCGTCCACATGTGCAAAGTAGCGCGTGTGTCTTCCCACTCTTCCAACGGGAGAGCTGGCCAGTCTTGTTTAGTGATTGGTGCTGACATAATCAATTGCTCCCTGTAGTGACTGTTTGAACCTTATCACCTTGACAGTGGTTTTCACCACACCTATAGTTCCTGCATCACATATATACCGATTTATCTGATGAGACCCAACACTTGTTCCTGTTGTCATTACTGCCCCTGGTGCTGTTATTGCAGCACGACCGGACGGCCGTGTGCAGGCGCAAGTAGCGGGTAGACCTAAAGCACCAGCACTGATAAACGGCAACCGGTCGCTATTAAAAGAGGCGACCGGTTTTGTTTTTTTGTATGTCCAACCGAAGAGGATCATCATGGGACCGCAAGCATTAGCGGAAATCGGCCTTCCAGCAGAACGTAGCGGTATCGAAGCGAACATCGGCAAGACACCTTTGCTTCGGTTATCTCGCATTAATCGAGACCTGCCAGAACAAGTCGAGATCCTGGCAAAAGCCGAACACCTAAATCCAGGGGGCTCAGTCAAGGACCGTCCTGCGTTATCGATGATTCTTGAAGGTGAACGAAGCGGAAAGCTTCGAGCGGGAATGACCATTGTCGATGCCACAAGCGGCAATACCGGTATCGCTTACGCAATGATTGGGGCTGCTCGGGGGTATCCGGTCACCGTTTGCCTACCTAAGAACGCGAACCTTCAACGAAAACAGATATTGCACAGCTATGGCGTGGAAATAATTGAAACCGATCAAATGCTTTCCACCGATGGTGCGCAACGAATCGCGCGTGAGCTTTATGAATCCAACCCGGAGAAATACTTCTATCCCAATCAATACAACAACGATGCTAACTGGCTGGCCCATTACGAAACCACAGCAAGCGAAATCTGGGAACAGACAAATGGCAAAGTGACGCACTTCATTACCGGGTTAGGAACCTCCGGCACATTTGTTGGCGTTGTGCGTCGTTTGCGGGAGCTGAATCCAAGTCTAATGGCCATCTCGATGCAGCCGGAGTCACCGCTTCACGGTCTGGAAGGTCTGAAACACATGGCTACCGCAACCAAACCGGGAATTTATGATGAAACTCTGGTGAATGAGATTATCGAAGTCTCAACCGAGGACGCCTTTAAGATGACCAGGCGACTTGCACGAGAGGAAGGAATTCTGGTTGGTCCAAGTTCAGGAGGAAACATCGTTGCTGCCCGAAAGCTGGCTGGCTCGTTGAGATTACCGGCAGTAGTTGTAACAATACTCTGCGATACAGGTGAAAGATATCTGAACGAGGTGACCGACTAATTACACAATGACCGACGATAAGAATCTCGACATTGCGACCAGGCTTGTACACAGTGGGGAACGCGGCGGATTGCCTGACGGCAAACCCGTTGCTAATCCAATTTATGCCAGTGCCACTTTTACCTACGACTCGATGGAAGAGGTCGATCAAGTCTTCAGTGGTGAAAAGCAAGGCTATATCTACTCCCGCTATGGCAATCCCACTGTCACTGCTCTCGCTGAAGCCGTTCGGGATATTGAAGAAGGGGCAACAGCGTGCGCCTATGCTACCGGAATGGCAGCACTACACGCCGCATTGCTTGCCTGTGATCTCAAGCAAGGTTCGACGGTTCTAGCGTCTCAAGATCTATATGGTGCAACCACTAGCTTGCTAACCACAGTTTTTGGGCCGTTTGGCGTGAAGACGGTTGCGGCAGACTTCAACGATCTATCAGGCCTACGCGAGATTGCCAGGCAAGCGAAACCGGCGGTAATCGTTGCTGAGACGATTTCTAATCCGCTGCTAAAAATCTGTGATATCGAGGCGTGTGCTGAGATTGCCCATTCATCGGGCGCAAGATTGATCGTAGACAACACTTTTGCCACACCTTATCTGTGCCGGCCGTTAAGGTTTGGTGCTGATATGGTTATTCATAGTGCAACCAAGTACCTTGGTGGTCATGCTGACGCGATGGGCGGTGTTGTCGTTTCACGAGATGAATTTGATAGTGCCCAGTTAATCGGCGTATTGAAGCTCGTTGGAGGTGTGTTAAGTGTTTGGGACGCACATCAAATTTTGCGCGGGATGAAAACGTTAGGTGTTCGACTTGAACGTCAATGTGAAAACGCATCAAGGCTGGCTGACCACTTGAGAAAGGATGAGCGAGTCGAAAGGGTTTACTACCCTGCAGTGTCGACTGAAGTCGGAGTGGCGCAGCGACTGCTTCGAGCGCCGCATTTTGGCGCGCTGGTATCGATTGAATTAAGGAACAACACGACCGAAGGGGCTTTCCGGTTTATGAATGCACTTCGACTGTGTGTGAGATCTACGAGTTTGGGAGATGTGTTTACGAGCGTTCTGCATCCAACGACGGCGTTTCTACGGGATGTTACCCCAGCGCGTCGACGCGATTTAGGAGTTTCAGATGGGCTTGTGCGCATTTCAGTGGGCATTGAAAAGTTTGACGACATCGTTGCGGATATAGAACAAGCACTCTGAGTAAAAAAGTGATTACTATTAGCACGAACCAACTTTCTGAAATCAATAGGCACGGCGAACAGGATCATCCGTACGAATGTTGTGGCCTGCTTATTGGCCATTACGAAGCCGATGGGCGGAAGGTAGTAACCGAGACCTTTCCAATTTCGAACGCGCGGGAAGAAACTGCCAAGCGAAACCGGTTTTTGATTGAGCCGCAAGAGTTAATGCGAGGCGAAAAATATGCACGGAGTAAGCAGCTCGACATAGTGGGGTTTTATCACTCGCATCCGGAGTCACCAGCCGTACCTTCGCAGTACGATCTTGAACATGCATGGCCGACATATTCGTACATCATCGTTTCTGTAATGAATCAAAAAGCCGGAGATCTGTTTTCCTGGGAACAGAGACCCGATCGATCAAAGTTTGATCGAGAAGAGATGAGTGTTGTTTGAGTTTGTACTTTGTGCTTGGATGAGGTCGGTACCATAGCGCGGTAGCGCATGGGTCATCCCAATGATGTAGATGCTCAGGAAAAGCACCCATGCGCTACCGCGCTATGGTACTGACCTCATCCAAGGACAAAGCACAAAGTTCAAAGGACAAAGCACAAAGGTCGAACGCAGAAGCACCTCGAAAGGACTGTCTATGTCAGTAACAATCGCCATTCCTGCTCCACTTCGCCAGTTTGCAGGCGGACAAGCGCAATTTGAAGTCGACGCGAAAACTGCCGGCGAAGCGCTCGATTTATTAACGTCAACGCATTCCGCGCTGCGACGTCATTTATTCAATGATCAGAACTCGTTGCGCAATTTTGTTAATGTTTATCTCAACGATGAAGACATCCGACACGCTTCAGGACCCGATACACCGCTCAAGGACGGGGATACATTAATGATTGTTCCGTCGATCGCCGGCGGTGCGGTGGTTGAAGAGGAAGTTGGCCATTCCTTACCGGAATTGTCCAATGAAGAGATCCTGCGCTACAGCCGGCACCTGATCATGCCTGAAGTAGGTATGCAGGGTCAGCGAAAGTTGAAAGCGTCAAGCGTGCTGATGATCGGAACCGGAGGATTAGGCGCACCTGTCGGTATGTATTTGGCGGCAGCCGGTGTAGGGCGAATCGGCATTGTTGATTTCGATGTCGTCGAAGAGTCGAATCTGCAACGACAGATTATTCACGGCACAAAGGATCTTGGGCGGCGCAAGATTGAGTCGGCCCGCGATCGTTTACGCGACATCAACCCGCATATAGAAATTGAAACCCACGAATCCCGTTTGACTAGTCACAATGCGATGTCGCTGTTTCGCAATTACGACATCATTGTTGATGGGACTGACAATTTCCCGACCCGCTACCTCGTTAACGATGCGTGCGTTCTAAGTAAGAAACCAAACGTCTATGGCTCTATATTCCGATTTGAAGGTCAGGCTAGTGTCTTCTGGGCGGAAAAAGGTGCATGTTACCGCTGTCTCTATCCGGAACCGCCGCCACCCGGACTAGTTCCATCATGTGCTGAAGGAGGAGTGCTCGGTGTATTGCCCGGCATAGTTGGCGCAATTCAGGCTAATGAAACGATCAAATTGATCCTTGGCGCAGATGATACTTTGATTAATCGTCTGCTGTTGTTTGATGCGTGGCAAATGAAGTTCCGCGAATTCAAACTACGAAAGGATCCTAAGTGCCCGGTTTGTGGCGAGAATCCCACCGTAACAAAACTGATCGACTATGAAGAGTTTTGTGGTTTGGGAGCGCCCCAGGCTCCTCCAGTTTCAGAAAAGCTGGATGAGATCTCGGCGATTGAATTAAATGCGCGAAGGTTGCGAGGCGACAATATACAAATCATCGATGTGCGCGAACCACATGAGTTTGAGATCGCGCGAATTCCGGGAACGAAGTTGATTCCGCTCGGGCATGTTGTCAGCCGGATGACTGAAATCGATCCGGAAGTTGAAACGATTGTGCACTGTAAGGGTGGAGTGAGAAGTGCTAAAGCGATCGAAGCCCTGAAGCGCGCCGGATTCGCTGGCAAGTTGGTAAATCTGAAGGGTGGAATCACCGCATGGTCCGAGGATGTTGACCCGCGGGTTGCGAAGTACTAAACAGATTTCAGATTTCAAATTGTAGATTTCAGATCGATTCTCAGCATCCTGCGTGCTCTGCGTTAAAAGGGTGACAGAAGGGCAGTTTGTTTTGACGCACAGACGCTTAGAACCAAAAAGCGGGTGAGAATCAATCTGAAATCTACAATCTGAAATCTGAAATCAATTGGCCAGCGCTGTTATCAGCCTCGCCAAAGCTTCCAAGTCGCGCAAATCCAACACCTCAACAGGCGAATGGCTATACCTTCCGGGCCAGGAAAGGCTAACGTGGGTTGCGCCATATGGAACAAACTCGGAGCCGTCGGTCCCTCCATTTGTTGCCCCAACCTGAATTGGAATCCGATTGAGCCGTGCGAGATTCACTATTCGATCGATCTCACCCGGAGTCGCGATAGCGGAGTTATCAAGACCTCGAATCACTGCGCCCTCACCTAGCGGCGCATGTGCGAATCGCGAAGTTTCCGCGGGAGAATCTGATGAAACAAACGTATCGATACTGAATACTCGTTTCACTGAAGATCCAAAACGTTTCGCTAATGCGATTGCGCCTTCAAGCCCCGTTTCTTCGCGAACCGACCACGCAAAAATAACTCGGTGCTTAAGTGTTACAGGATTAATCCTGCTTGCCGCCAGTATCAATGAAGTCGAACCAGCCCTGTCATCAAGTGCTCGAGCCGTGAAACGAGTCGTACCGATTCGTGTTGCATGCTTATCAGCCGTTACCGACTGCCCAACAACTACCCCAAGTTTCTTAAGCTCGGCTCCGTCAACTCCGAACCATGCGGTTGTCGCTTCTGGTTGTTTAACTGTAGTGTTTTCTCTTGGCGTGAATACTCCACGTAACGGCTCTTGTCCTGCTTGATCAAAATGCAAGAGTGCTGGTTGGCCTTCCCACAACGATTGAAACATTCCGCCGCGTGTGCGTAACGAAACGGTACCGTCATCCGCGATCGCGGTGATTTCAAAGCCCACTTCATCCTGGTGAGCGATAAACATTACCGGATCTCGATCAGGTCCAGCCTGAACGATCAGGTTCCCTGAGTCGTCAGTGATGGCTTTTTGCCGCGCCCACAACGGAAGCGAGGCGAGAATTCTTTCCCTCACCTCGCGTTCGTGTCCGGAGACAGAGGGAATGTCAGCAAGCGACTGGAGCAAGAGAGCCGTGTCCGTAAATGGATCGATACTGATGAGGGACGCAGGCGTTGGAGGCAGCGTAACCCATCTGTTTCTTGAACTGCTCGGGCGAACACCAGCAGCTTTCTCAGTAGCATCGAGCAACCGATTTGCATCGCTCACGCGGACGCTCTCCACAAGCGAATTTCGAAATCTGGCCCCGGGTGATAACAGTGTTAGAGAAGTTAGCTTAGTGGAATCTGGAAGATATGCAGGTTTCTGAACCGTAGTTACCGACACCGCTTCCATGGAGTTTTCGGTAGCCTGATCCAGGACTGTAACTTCATCAATCTGGCCCAGTGATTGTAACGCCGCTGCCAATCCATCACGTCCAAAGCTACGCAGCGAAGTAATAAGAAAAATAGTTTCACCGGACATTACTTCGCTACTTGCAGCTGTTGCCACGGCCGCGCAACCGACTCGGGCGGTTGCTGATGGACCGGCGATGTAGTCTCCATATTTCCAACTGGAGAAGTCGCGCACAACGGGATCAAGAAGTTGAATACGCAGGCGCTGAACTTCAATGCGCGAAGTAGCACCCACATCTACCCACAAATCGTCGAGTGTTGTCAGTGGAGCAGACGGATTTCGGCCACGTTGCAGGTGAGTACTTTTGACTGTGACAACGCCTGGAATACTGCCGCGTCGAGTTAACACTCGAATCCGTTGACCCTCATGAAATTGCACCCATAACGGATGCGTGCGAATCGAGCCCACCTCGCGTAAGCGCAAATAGCCATCTGCCGTTATTTCAGTTACTGCGAAGCTCGGACGATCAATTCCACAAGCCACGACTCTACGCGGGCTGCCATTTCCTTTGCGTATGATGAGATTACCAAGTGAGTCACGTTTCCACCCCGGCAACTCTTTGAGTAAGACGTCAGTGGCAAGGTGTTCCCAACCTGGAGGCGCGTCAAGGTTTAGCCACGGTGCAAGTGCACTTTGGTCTATAAGGGATTGTTGAGAATTGACCGTCGCAGAAAGGCACAAAACGACGACCGCCGGAATCAAAGCGATTCGACGAACAGGTGTTTTGATCATAGTCGGGCTTATTGTGATCCAAATCGAGCGCGATATTCCACGGACGAGATAAAGGCTTTAACCAACTCAGCTCCGATGAAGTCTCCATTGAATTGATTGAGCTTGTCTAACCAGAACTGCCAGCCGTTAAAGTTTACATCAGGCGTGGCGTCAGGATTACGTCTCATATACCCGAAGTATTGCATCGTGACAAACGCAGGATTGAATTGTTGCTGTAAGAACGCCTTGTTATCCACGATTGCGCGAAGAACTCGACCGCGCGCGACAGTATCTGCGCTGGTAGCAGCTCCGCCAAACTCCGCGATCAAAGCTTCACGGTTCAGGGTGAGTATACGAGGTACATTTTCGATCAGCATGTCAACAAACTGTTCTGGGGTGAGCGAGATCGGATAGACAGAAAGGAATCGAGATCTGTTTACAAAATCCGCGAGGTAGGCAACCTTGTTTGCTTCAAGTTGAGCTTCCCAGTTGCCGACTCCGACTAGGATTCCTTGGGATATCTGTTGCGCGTCCGGCAGAAACTCATTAAACCGCAGGGGAACGGGCAAGTCCTGGATGTCTCCATAGCTGACTTTGTAAAGGCGATAAACAAAAAAACCAGTTTGTTGGAATTCTATCGATAAGAAGAAAGCCGCCGAGACGTGAACTCTCGTTGCTTCGATACATTGGGCCTTTGACCCGCACACAAAGATTTGATTGGCCCAGAATTGCAGGCCATCAGGATCTGGCTCACGGTTTAGAAAGTCATGGTAATGCTGGGTTACAAAGTTGAGTGTGTCGTCGATCACGTTAAAGTTTGGTTCAATCGGATCGTCGGAGATCTGCAGAGTTGCTGATGAAGGAGTACCGAGCACGGCACCATTATTTGGATCGGAAAGTGTTACCTGGACATTTTCGGTTCCTTCCGTGTAAGAATCCTGGCTGATCAAGACTTTAAACTGGCGTGAGGTTTGTCCGGCCGCGAAAATAAGCGTGCCGCCCGCTGAGGTGTAGTCGCAACGTGACGAGGCAGTTCCGTTTACCGTTGAGCAAGGAAACACGCCAGTCGATCCAGAATGATCAGCGGTTGCGTAATGGACCGCTACTGCTTGAGATGTGTTGCCGGTCCTTTGAACAGTAATCACGACGGATCCGGCATTTTCATTTGTTACCAGCGTAGAAGAAAGAAAACTAATCACGCCTCCAGTTTGTCCAACTGTAGAGGCACCAGCAACGAAGACAATCCCAAGAGCGAGGAGAAAGCGGCACATTGTAGGCACTCCTTCGGTGAATAAAGATCCTTAACTATCTTTGAATCTTTGAGAACGCCGGGATGTCCGTCGCGGAAAAATAGTGGGGGACAAAAAATGGCCCACCCTGGGGGTGGGCCATATGCGTTGGAAGTTACAAGAACTCTTGTTTTAGATCAAGTTTTTTACTCTTGAGGCACTGAGTGAATTAGTCTCCGCATACGATCGGCAAACAAAACGTCAATCTTGCAAGGCTCAATTACTTTAGTTACTTCACCAAGACCGAATGTTGGATGCATCATTGCCTGGCCAGTTCGATATGTACGAGTTCGATCGTAGGGCGCACCAGCTTTCGCTGTTGATTTCTTTACACTCTCATCAGCAGGTGCAGTACTTTTAAACGCACTACGTTCTCCGCACTTAGGACAACTCACCCGAGAAATCTGTCCTCGCTTTGTAACGGAGACGACGACGTGTCCGCGCACCTCATTACATGTAACACAAAGCTTCTCGACACGTTCGCCAACAGTAAATACCGGCTTCTCCATTAGTCCATCTCCTTGTCTTAATAATTCATAAAGGGGGGAAGTCGCATCAACCCTTTGTTAATAAGAATGTGTTGGGTGGTTCATGAGGAACCACCCAATTTTGTTGTTGGGATTACCAGCGAGGTTCGCGATTGCCGCCCCCATTGCCGCCGCCGCCGTAACCACCACGGCCACCACCACCGCCGCCGCCGTAGCCACCACGACCACCACCACCACCACGGCCACCGCCGTAACCGCCGCGACCGCCGCCACCACCACCACCACGATTGCCACGTTCTTCACGTGGACGTGCTTCGTTGACAGTCAAATTACGGCCATCAATTTCCTTTCCATGGAATTGAGCAATAGCGGCCTCCGCTTCTTCTTTAGAGGCCATTTCAACAAAGCCAAAGCCACGCGAACGACCAGTGTCGCGATCTTCTACAACTGATGCCGACTCAACTGTCCCTGCCTGGGAAAACAGCTGTTGCAAATCATCGCTTGAGGTTCTGAACGCGAGGTTGCCGACGTAAAGTCTAATAGACATGTAAACGCTCCTCTCCCGCTTAATCGGGAGTGTCAAAAGAAGCTTTGAATCGAAGTGGGCTCCGTTGTAACGGTTTGCAGCGAAAGCTCGAGTTCGGATGCTCACGGATGAGCGGCTTCTGTAGTTTTTCCTAGGCCTGCTCTCGAATCATCCAAAACGCCGTCGCCAATTCACCGAGGCAGAAGGCGCATCACCGTTGATGCGCGAGAGAAGGGATTAACGGGAGTAATGATGCACTACTAAAGCTTTAGTTTGCAAGGAACGTCGGTTTTGCAGGGAAAATCAGGGGAAATGAGGACCGATTTTTGGGCCTATCCCCCGGATTTGACAGTCGGGATTTCGTATAGAAAGACTTGGATTGTAGTGATATACTCCGCGCCGCTCAGCTAGCGACGTTCAAAATAACCTCCTCCCGATCGATCTAATCTCGCAGATCGATTTCTTCATGGTTCAGTTTATCGTGCCACATTCATCAGATTCTTTCGGCTTTATTCCTTCCCACTCCCTTCTCGCCGTTGCGGGCGGCTCCCCCTCAACCTTACATTTCAACGGAGGAACCCTTATGAAGAAGTTTGTTGCGTTGCTAGTTTTTGCCGGCCTTTGCGCGATGATGCTAATGCCAGGTCCTGCACGAAGTCAGGGTCGCGGAAATAAACTCCATCGAAAAGCCAACAAGATTCAGAATAGCTATATCGTAGTTCTCGACGATTCTGTTGTGGGTGAAAAAGGTCTCTATTCGATCGCTCCGTATATCGCGGACGACATGGCAGCGACTTATCGCGGAAAACTCAAACACGTTTATCAAAATGCGTTAAACGGCTTTGCCGCCGAAATGTCAGAAGAAGATGCGGAAAAATTGAGTGAAGACTTCCGAGTGAAGTTTGTGGAAGAAGACGCAGTTATCACGGCTGATGTCACCCAAAACAATCCACCATGGGGTCTGGATCGAATTGACCAGCGGAACCGTCCACTTAATGCCACGTACAATTACAGCTGGACGGGATCAGGTGTACGTGTTTACGTGATTGACACAGGAATTCGAACCACTCACACGCAGTTCGGTGGTCGTGCTTCCAATGTTTTTGATGCCTTTGGTGGCAATGGGTCGGACTGTAACGGACACGGAACTCACGTGGCTGGAACTGTTGGGGGCTCGACTTATGGCGTTGCTAAGAGCGCATTACTTCGCGGAGTTCGCGTACTTGATTGCAGCGGTTCTGGTTCTACCTCGGGAGTCATCTCAGGCGTTGACTGGGTTCGAATGAACCATATCGCTCCGGCTGTCGCCAATATGAGTTTGGGTGGCGGTATTTCAACCGCACTCGATACAGCAGTCAACAATCTGTCGAATGCAGGCGTGCCTATCGCAGTGGCGGCCGGCAACAGCAATGCAAATGCTTGCAACTCGTCGCCCGCGCGTGCCGCCAATGCGATAACGGTTGGATCGACAACTACGACGGATGCCCGTTCATCATTCTCAAACTTTGGGACCTGCCTCGATCTCTTTGCACCAGGCTCGGGAATTTTGTCGGCGTGGTTCACATCTAACACAGCGACTGCGACGTTGAGTGGAACTTCGATGGCATCACCACATGTAGCTGGAGTTGCGGCGTTGTATAAACAGGCAAATCCGTCTGCCAGCGCAACCACAGTCCGCAATGCCATAGTCAACAATGCAACAACTAACGTGGTTACCAATGCGGGTACCGGTTCACCAAATCGTTTGTTGTATTCGTTGTTCTTCTAAGGATTTTATTACCCTTTGCAGATCAAAATATTAAGGGCGGCCAACGGCCGCCCTCCTTCTTGCGTTTAGTGTTGTTTCGTATTTGTTCGTGGATCGTTTCTTCTCAAGGTTCAAAAATTACGACCTACTAGTAGCAGATCCTCTCTGTGTCTCGGTGTTCTCTGTGCCTCTGTGTTGAAAATTTGACTTCGTCTTCTCGAGGCTCAGTCATAACACAGAGGCACAGAGAACACCGAGACACAGAGAAGAATACTGAAAATAGGTTTTATTGGTCCTATTCGTCCAATCACCGCCCATTAAAGATTAGTCAGTTGCGATTCCTAATCGATCGGCACATTTGAACAGCGACAAGCCCAGCAGACACGCAATCACAAGGTTGAAGTAGAAAGTAACCGAGCCGTTTATGAAGTTAGCAATCAGATTGCCGACAAAGGGTAGTGTCAGGGGGGAGAGAATAAATCCGATAATCCCGCCAACGAAGATGCTCACAAATTGAACCAACAGCACCATGGCAAACGCCTTGAAATAAGTCGAGCCCATGCGCCGAATTGTATCGAGCCCGACTAGTGGATTAATGACTGACCCAAAGCTTTGCGTGTACCCTGCCACTGTTAGAGCCATCGGATAATAGAAGATGGCCCAGCCAATACCGACAAGTAGTACCACGGCTAAAGCGATTCCAGCCTTAAGGTAGGGCAACAACTCTCGATACATTGCCGCGGGATCGTCTTGCTGCGCTTTTGATTCTTCAGCCTCTCTGGCGATTTGGGCACCTGGGTGAAGCTCATTCAACTTGCTATTTGCAGCTTCAAGTTTT
>JBKPQV010000841.1:0-3689 GCA_046734235.1 Acidobacteriota bacterium | reverse complement strand
TCCTTCACCGGCAACGGACGAAGCGCTACCGAGTACAGTAATGTGAAGATGCTAGTGTTTAAGCCGATGCCCAGCGCAAGGGTCAAGAGCGCGGCCACGGTGAAACTGCGATGCTTGACCATCGTTCGCAATGCATAGCGCAGGTCATGAGAGATGCTAGTCAGCATAAAGAGGATCCTCGCTCTGAGATAACAACATCATTAATCGATTAGGAGACGTTTCAACTACCCGTTTTATTACCTTTTTTTGCAGATGACCGTATGAACGTAGGCAGGTCTATATACTAGAGAAGTGTCTAAAAAGTTCGCAGTTGTTACGATAAGCATAACTTGCATCGAACCACTGGCAATGATTTGATCCAGGCTCGAATTCAATTAAGCAATGCCTGACCTGAAGATGCTGAGAACCCTAACGACCTTGATCCTGTGCTGCGCTGTAACGCAAAACGTCCTTGCGCAGCAAACGGCACCACCACAAACACCTCAGCCAGTAGTGCAGGAACCAAAGACGGTTGACGAACAGGACGTTGTCCGAATCACTACTAACCTGGTTCAAATAGATGCGGTAGTTACAGACAAAAGCGGCAAGCGCATAGTGGATCTGAAGCCGGGCGAAGTTGAGATCTACGAAGACAATCAGGTTCGTGCGATAACAAATTTTTCCTACATCAATCTAAATTCAGCGACTCCCATCACTACTTCCAGTGATCAAAAGGCTGGGCCAACTGCCGTACCTTTGGTACCACGCCGCCTTCGTCCCGAACAGGTCCGTCGAACTATCGCGCTCGTCGTTGATGATCTTGGTCTCTCTTTCGAAAGTGCTGTTCACGTACGCAAGTCACTAAAAAAATTCCTCGACGAACAGCTGCAACCAGATGATCTTGTGGCGATCATTCGCACTTCAGGAGGAATGGGCGCATTGCAGTCGTTTACAACTGACCGGCGTCAGCTATATGCCGCAGTAGACAAAGTTAAATGGAATCTCATTGGTCGATCGGAGATAAGTGCGAAGCCGTTTATTTCCACAGCCGGAACAATGACTCGTGAAGAAGCCGGAGGGCGTGGAAGCGTTGTTAAGGAAGAGATGGAAGTAGAAAAACTCCTTAGTGAGCTCAGGCAAGACATGTTCGCCGTCGGCACATTGGGCGCACTGCATTACGTCATCAAAGGTCTTCAACCGCTGCCGGGCCGCAAATCTGTAATCCTTTTTTCCGATGGGATCAGTCTTCCGCGTGATTATGCGAAAGATCGAATTCTCAACATTCTTAACGAGTTAACTGACTTTGCAAACCGGGCTTCAGTGGTTCTCTATGCAGTAGACGCGCGCGGACTGCAAACTCTTGGTCTATCAGCGGGCGACCAAACTTCCGGGTTCAATAGTGATCAGGTCTTTGAGCGCTTAGAAAATCGAAAAACCTCTTTGACTGATACACAGGATGGACTGGCATTTCTATCCGAACAAACCGGCGGCATTGCGATTCTGAATTCGAATGATCTTAGCAGCGGCATGAAACGCATTCTCGATGATCAGCAAGGCTATTACCTCATCGGATATAAACCTGATGAATCAACCTTTGCTGTCGAAAAAGGCCAATCGAAACTCCACCACCTACGGGTCACCATAAAGCGGCCAGGAGGGTACAAAGTCAGGACCCGGAGTAGCTTCTACGGTCGGACTGAGGTGGCCAAGACTGAAAATCTTACAGCCCAACAACAATTGGGAAATGCATTGACATCCCCTTTCAGTGCTTCAGACATACAGTTGAAGTTGACCTCGATCTTCGCAAACAGCAAACCTGGCGGCTCGCTGTTGCAGTCGTTTCTACATGTCAAAGCGAGTGATCTTACGTTCAGCACAGAAGCTGATGGTTCGCGCAAAGCTACATTTGAGATTGCCGCAGTAACCTTTGGTGATAACGGAACCATCATCGATCAATTTGCATACCCGACTAGCATCACTGTCGGCTCGTCGGACTTTGAGCGAGTTAATAAGGATGGGTTTGTTTACCGTTTGACGATCCCGATCAAGAAAGCAGGCGCCTATCAGCTACGAATGGCAGTTCGTGATGAGCCTAGCAAACGCATCGGAGCAGCTTCGCAATTTGTTGAGATTCCAGACCTGAACAAGAATCGACTTACCGTATCCGGCATTCTGCTGAGTGGGATATCGCTGGAAACCTATCGCAAGAACTCTTCGGTTCAGTCTGCGGGCGAAAAATCTGATGGCGCCAACCTTCAAGCTGATCCAAACGCGAATCCGGCAGTGCGACTTTTCAAGACAGATCAGGCGTTGGTCTATGCCTTCAATATCTATAACGCCCGGATCGAGAAGAGCACTGGAAAGCCGCAACTAAAAACTCAACTCAGAATTTACCGTGATGGCAAATTAATCTTTCCTGGCAACGAAGAAGCGTTCTCACCGCTCGATCAAACCGATCCAAAACGGTTGCTCGGTGCAGGGGTTGTACAGATGGGATCTCGAATGGTCCCGGGAGAGTATGTACTTCAGCTTGTCGTTACTGATCTACTCGCCAAACAGAAAGAGAATGTGACTTCACAATGGATCGATTTCGAAGTCGTCGATTAATCAATATTTTTCGGGTCAAATCTTAATCCTGAGGCCATTTAGATTTTCAAATTCCGCTATGATGCCCCAGCCGCCAAAGCTCTCAGTTACTGACATCCAGAGTTCGTTATCTCCTTTCAGTATGCAATACGCTTCAGAAAGTAGTTCTTCTCTGTGTTTCTGTGTCTCTGTGTTCTCTGTGCCTCTGTATTGAAGTAAGGCCTTGGAAAGTCGGCGCTCATTTTTCAACACAGAGGCACAGAGAACACAGAGACACAGAGAAGAACATCCCAACCTTTAACCTTGGTGAGATTTACTTAACATTCTTAGGGCTTCGAGGGGGTGCGCTTCACATAACTCTCTCGTGCTCTTACAGCGACATCGGGCTGGTCCACCCGCACTTTGATCAGACGACGCTCGCCACTTTGTAAAGCAGCTTGCGGGTAATACGCCAGACTGTACTGGCAACTAAGCTCTTCCGCTATTTTTGAGAACGCGTATGCTAACTGTGTGCGATTGTTTGCTTCGTAGATTCGGCCGCCTGTCTTATTCGCCAGTAGGTGAAGATACTTATCAGCCATCCCGTAATCGCCGTAAGGCGATGGTGGCGTGGGACGCGGCCGGAAGATCATCGGAATGTTGTTCCTACTCGCAAATGGCAAGTTCGGTGGTTGAGTCGAAGCTTGAGCGTAAGCCATAAACTCTTTTGTGTCGTACTGAATCGGATAGATGAGTATTTCACCCTCTTCCACATCACGCAGCGTGCTTTGATAGGTTGCCCGGTAGCTTGCCGTATCCACACCGTCGGTAAAAAGTACAATCGCTTTTCTTCCGTCAATCTTATTCAAACGCTGTGTTATGACGAGGTCAATTGCATCGTAAACGCGGGTGATGTCGCCAGTGACAGCATTTTGTTCAATGGTCTCTGTGACAACATCAAGATTGTTCGTGGCCTCGGTGAGAAGGAGAACCTGTCGATCGAAGGTCACCACAAGCACACGATCTTGCGGCCGCAATTGTTTTGCAAAAGCAATGGCGGCTTCTTTGATTTCCCAAAGGTGAAAAAATGTTGAAGCAGAGGTGTCGAGCACAAGCGCTACCGTGAAAGGTTTGTTGGTAGGTTC
>JBKPQV010000840.1:0-5183 GCA_046734235.1 Acidobacteriota bacterium | reverse complement strand
CCGCAATACCATTCTCTTCTGAGCGCGGAAATGTCGCTTCAAACCGGCAAGCCATGGCTGTCCGGCTCACGTGAAGCCAAAAATCATCCGCGATAGGCTCACTGCGGGCGAAAAGATTTAGAAAATTCCGACGGTTGTAGGGCATAATTTCTTCTTCTCTGTGTCTCTGTGTTCTCTGCGTCTCTGTGTTAAATCAGGTTCACTATTTTTGAGTCTTCATGAAAACACATAGGCGCATAGAACACAGAGACACAGAGAAAACCTAAACGCGTTTAGCTGCTTTGATCTGTTTCAACTGGACGCCATCTTCAGATTTCTTGTAGTAAAGATCCAACGGGTAACATCCGGACGGCAAACCATTACGTGGTGCGGTTGTGCAATCACTAAACGTGCGACAGATTTTTTTGTGTGCGAGCACCTTCCCGCTGATGATGTCGAGTGGAAGCTCAGGATACGACAAAACCATTCGTCCCAATCCAACCGAATCAACCCAGCCTTGACGAATTGCTGCCTGAGCAACAAATGGAAGAAACTCTTGCAAATAGGTGTAAGCAGTTCCAACCAAAATTAAGTCCGGAAACTCACTCTTTAATATCCGCGTCGCCTCCATCTGTCTCGCCACACCAATCAACGGATCCTCTGGTGGTTGATACCCGTCCGAGGGGGGATACAAAGCAGGTCGTTGAATATGCGGGTTGTAGTAAGGGCTGCCTGCAGTAATGTTGACGAGTTTGATATCAAGATCTCGAAGCAATGTTAGAAATCGGCCGGGCTCGTTCAGATCGTAAGCCTCAGGCGCATCAGCGTTGACACCGAAGCCAAACTTGTAAGGTAAGAAGCTCTCGTAACGATCGGGAATTCCCGACCCCATCTGTTTCCCGGTTGTAGTTTCGGGATCCGGCCGAAACGAAACAAGATCAAAACCCGAAACGCGCACACCGATTTCCATCTTTGGTGCTAGCGAACGAATGCCTGCCGTAATTTCGCGAAGAAAGCGCGTACGATTTTCAAAACTTCCGCCGTAGTCACCTTCACGCGTATGCGCGCTTAAGAATTCATGCCCCAAATAACCATGGCAGTGTTTGATGTCAACAAAATCGTATCCAAGTTCGGCTGCGACTCCCACCGCAAATAGAAAGTCGTCGATGATTTGACGAATCTCGCCATCCGATAACACTGGATAATCCTTATCAATACCAACACGCGCATCCAATGTTGGATGGTGATAAAGAATTCGCGGCTCAGGTTTGCTCTTGATGTTTGGACGACTGAACCGTCCCGAATGAGTTAACTGCAATCCGATGATCAAGTCATCAGTAGTATCCAGAATCTCGCTATGTGCTTTGAGGACCGTGTCACGAAGTTCCGCTAGACCTTTCTTGTTCTTTTCGCTCATCAAGAGTTGGTTCGGGTTTGCACGGCCGTCGTGACGCACGGCAACGGCTTCACCACCCCAAATCAACTTCGCACCGCTTAGTCCGAAGTTTCGCCAGCGCCTGATGGTAGCGTCGCTCGGTTTGCCGTCGGTTGTTCCATCCCAACCTTCCATCGGATGAATACAAAACCTGTTGCCAATCTTTTTGCCGTTGAACTCGAGTGGTTGAGCGAGCGTTGAGGTAGGACCGGTTTGAAGTTCCTCATCACACGGTATCGAAAGTTGTAAGTCGGCGAGATGGGATTTGAAATCCGCGACTGTCCTGATGCCGCCGATAGGTGGATAGGTTCGCATGGTTCACAACTTGTCTGACAAAACTCGTCTGGCCTTCTGCAGTGCCTCGACGAAAAAGAACTCGCCCCACATTACGGATTCATTCACTCCTAAATCTTTGTGTATGTGATAAACCCCGCCGCGCAGAATACCTTCCCAACCATCTTCGCCTTCACCTAGATATCTGCTCGAGAGCGAGTCTACCGTTTTTAGTGCGCAATCGAGATATGCCATTCGTTTAGCTACACTGGGTGAGAATTCCGCGAGATTGAACAGGCCGACAGCAGCAATCGCCGACGCACTGGTATCAACTTTTGATCGACTCAACGCTCCACTTAGGGGTGCATCAAAATCCCAGGGCGCAATTCCATCTTTCGCGATGTGATCAAGCCACCAATCAGCATTCAGTTGCGCAACCTCTAAATAAGTCGGATCTCGAGTAAGTTGAAAACAGGTTCCATAGCCATACAGTGACCAGGCAAGTCCTCGCGACCAACATGAATCACCACGATAGCCTTGTTGTGTGGTCTGCTTCAGGAATTCGCCCGTAGTTAGATCGAAGATGCCTTCGTGTGAAGTGCTTCCGTCGCCACGAACCAACGTGCGACGTGTAGTCGCACAATGACGATGGGCCAACTCGAGTAGTGGCCGGTCGTTAGTCTCGAGTGCCGCGTAAAAAACGATGCCAACGTTCATCATGATGTCGATGAAGTTGGAGTCGGAGCCGTGAAAGGATCTCATGCAACCTGCAAGGTCATTGAAACGAAGTGACAGTGTTTTCCCTGCGTGGGTCACTACATCCTTTAACGACTGATCTGGAGAACCTTCTCTAACGGTCGCTTCATACCACCGCTTGTAGGTTCCGTGATAGAAGATAAAACCCAGGTCGTGAACCTCTCGATCATCTTTTCTTTCTTCCAGGGCCTTTGAATATTTCTCAGCAAGTGGACGCCAACTCGAATCTGCAGTCTCCTCAAGAAATATCCACATCATTCCGGGAAGAAACCCGTCGCACCAATGCGTCCACGCTGGTTTTGAGTGGCGCCATTTACCCTTGTCCGTATAGAGCGGATAAAAGTCCGGATCACGCTCGACAAGTGCGCGCACCTGTTGCTGCGCAAAAGAAAAGGCATGGTCAACCTGTGCTAATAAGTTTTCTGACATGATTGTTAAAGACGTCTCAAATGAAAGCCGCCATCCACATTGATTGCTTCACCAGTTGAAAACGGGAGGTCACCCGAGGCGATTGCCCCCACGGCTCGCGCAACATCATCCCCTGTTCCCCAACGCTTGATTGGCGTTAGTCCTCCGTCAATAAGTCGATCGTATTTTTCTTTGACGGTGGCGGTCATATCTGTCTGAATTACGCCAGGTCGTATCTCGTAGACATTGATTCCTTCATCCGCCAATCGGAGGGCGTAAAGCTTGGTCATCATCGCCAGGCCCGCTTTTGAAACGCAGTAATCACCCCGTTCCGGAGAGGCAGCGAACGCAGAAACCGAAGTGATATTTATAATGGCAGGTGAGTACTGTTCAGTTGTTTTCTTTTGCTCGATCATCCAACGCGCCGCAACCTGGCTCAAAAAATAAGGCCCTTTTAAATTCACCTTTATCAGATAATCAAAACTTTCTTCAGTTGCTTCTAAGAGATCGACTCTTTTGGGTGAAGCAATGCCGGCATTGTTGACGAGGAAATCAAGCCGGCCAAACTTTGACTTTGTTTCGGCGATTAACTTTTCACGGTCAGAACTACTTGAAATGTCGGCCTGACAAATTGCGGCGCGCCCTCCGCCGGCTGATTCGGCTGCTATCCGAGCTTCCTCTGCAGCGGTCTCGTTTGAGACGTAATTGATAATCACATCACAACCGCGGCGCGCCAATTCGACCGCAATTGCGCGGCCGATCCCGCGGGAAGCGCCGGTGACTAGAGCCACTCGATTCGTTGGATTTGTATTTTTAGTATCCATTTCAGGTCATCTTCTCTGCGTCTCTGTGTTCTCTGTGTCTCTGTGTTAGTCGGACGTATAAAATCTACGAGCACTGGATTAACACTGAGACACAGAGAACACAGAGGCACGGAGAAACCTCTATCGAGTGTCCAATGCTTTCTTGGGTAACAACCCGATCGCTATCGAACCAATCAAGGCCAGCAACACCAAAACAACAAACGAGATGCTGTAACTTCCCAGTTTATCTCTCAGACCGCCAACCAGCATTGGTGCTGCGGCCTCGGCAACTCCATCGGCGGTCAAGACGATCCCCATCAGTCTCCCCAGCACTTTGACTCCAAATAGCTCACCCGCCATCAACGGGATGATCATGTAATCACCGCCGAGACCGATGCCAAACACAATTGCAAACAGATAAATAACTCCAGGCACATAGGCAAAGAACAATAGTGAGATTCCCACAGCAACGATCAAATAGATGAGCAGCATCACATACTTCTTTGGAAAGTGATCCGCGAGCCAACCCATCATTAACCTGCCAACCAAACTCGAGATCAAAACTAATGATGCTACGTTCGCAACTTGCTGATCGCTGAAACCCAGGTCCAATCCGAGCAGCAGTTTCAAATGTTGGTTGGTTCCCCCAACCGCACCAATAGAACACATGCTGCCGATTGCCAGTAGATAAAACTTTGGACTTCGCAGTACCCAACCAATCGGTTCCGGTGACGCGGCGGGTTTCAAACCAGTGGGTGTGCCGCCGGGCGACTCCTTAACAAAAAAGGCTAGCGGAAAAGCAATGACAACGATGAGGACACCCAGGGTCGTCAATGCCGTGCGCCAACCGAAGTTACGTGCCAGCAGCGCGGAAATCTGAACTACGATTGCTCCACCTAAACCAATGCCCAGGTAAGCAATCCCCATCGCTTTGCCACGCGACTTATCAAACCAACGCGATAACAAGACCTGGTTTGGTAATGGTCCAGCACAAACGTAACCAAGCGCGTTGAGCAGATAGAAGAAATAGAACATCCAGATGGCGCTCATGTTTCCTAAACCGATCAACGCTACTCCCGCCATGACGATTCCACCGAGCATCAACCTGCGTGGTCCAAATCGATCTACAAACCAGCCGGCAAAGAAGCCGAAGAGTGGTCCAACAATAAGTTTGCTAAGTGCATTACCAGAGGTAACCTGCGTGCGCGTGAATCCAAGCTCCCTAACCATGTAGTCGTAGTAAAAAGGAAGGCCGTATAACGCGATACCCACTATCGCGAAGAGGGCGAGAAATGAAGTGATGGTGACTTGTATTTGCCAGCGTCGGGAAACAGGCGGAGAAACCTCGGTTACTTCTGGGTTATCAGCCGGCCTTGGAGTTCCCTGGATCGCTAATAAGGCACCGTCTTCCAGGCAAAACGTGATTGAAGAATCGGAATAAGTGCGCTTACACGTTGGGCACTCTTTCATAGCTCTATGAGACGCGACTAAGTGGTTCGGTTTGTCTTGGTTTGGGATCAGTCTACGAG
>JBKPQV010000839.1:0-9141 GCA_046734235.1 Acidobacteriota bacterium | reverse complement strand
GGGTGTACCTTCTCGACATACTCGTTGGAGTTGTTACGCCACTCTTTGCGGCTGCTTATCCAGTGTGGAAGGGGACGCGAGTTCCCGTGAGAGTTGCGATTTCGGAACATGGCTTATCAGAGGGTAATTTCGGGACAAGTCGTATCGACAGTGCGTTAGCCAAGCTGGGTGGGAACTATCGACCGCTCCTGATATCGCTGAGAAACAGTTTTAGACGTCGCGCTCGCCTGGTTTTGACTTTGTTGACACTTTCAGCGGCCGGCATTTTCTTCATGTCGGCCTCCAATATCCGAGCCTCATTAGTGAATACGCTGGATCGAATGTTTGCGAGGAGCAAATCGGATCTAAGCGTCACCTTTGCGAATCCACAACCTATCGACAAGATCGAACGAGCTGTTAATAACACTCCTGGAATAATTGGTTTTGAAGCTTGGTTCGTTACCGAAGCCTCTCTACTTAAAAATAACTCCAAGTCTGCCAACCCGAGCGGGAGTGGATTACACAGCAGTGAGTCAGAAGGAGAGAATAGATTCACAATAGTTGCGTTACCACCAGCTTCAAAGATGTTGGCACCTGAGATCATAGAAGGTCGAAGGTTGATGAGTAGTGATACAGACGCGATTGTGATTAACAATGTGTTAGCCAACCGGACTTCTCTCAAGGTTGGTAACACGGTCACGCTTCATGTTGGCCCGGCCGACTCAAAATGGCAGGTTGTTGGCATAACGCGTGAACAGTTCTCTCCGGCTGTGGGCTACGTTCCGATCAGTTTTATACAAGAACGACACCCGGGCTCGACAAATAGTATCCGGCTTGCATTGATCAAGTCTGACGCGGATTCGATCGACAGAGTTAAATCGGAGCTGGATCAGAATCTTGCCAACGAAGGCATTCACGCACGCGGGAGTTCAAGCAAAGCTGACAACAGATATGGCTTCGATCAACACATGTTGATGATCTATATCTTCCTGATCGTGATGTCGGTCATCATCGGTGGAGTTGGAGGTCTAGGTTTGATGACCACCATGAGCGTCAACATTCTCGAACGCCGCAGAGAATTGGGTGTTCTGCGGGCAATAGGCGCTAGCTCGCGCATGATCGCACTGATGATTGTTTGTGAAGGTTTATTGATTGGAATGATCAGTTGGGTCATCGCGGCATTGACAGCCGGGCCAATCAGTAAAATAGTAGGCGACTGGCTTGTAAGGCTTTTGTTTCGGGATGGACTTGATTTCGTATTTGAGCCTACAGGACTGTTGATCTGGTTGATTGCGTCGCTATTGTTGAGTTCAGCAGCAACGCTTTTACCGGCATGGAATGCTTCTCGCTCGACTGTAAGGGAAGCTCTGGCCTACGAGTAAAAACCTATTAAGTGAACCTTTTTCTGCTTGCACGGAACGAGTTGTCGCATGATCATTCGTCGAAGTCTTCTCATTCTTATCGCCTTAATTGCGACCACGCTCGCTGCCTCAGCTCATGACACCTGGCTGATTCCAAGGAGTTTTTCCATTCGAACTGGAACCAAGGTTTTGTTGGATCTTACGAGTGGAATGTCGTTCCCGACGCTGGATACATCGATCAAACGGGATCGCATTGATGTCGCACGCGTTCGAATTAATGGCAGAGTTACGGATATCACCAATTTGGCTAGCAAAAGGAATTCACTTTCTTTACTTGCACAAGTCAATGACGCCGGCACAGCCGTTTGTTGGATCGATCTAAAGCCACGACAACTCGAGCTTACTCCTGAACTCGTCGAAGAGTACTTTGCGGAAATTGACGCTTCCAAAGAAATCAGAGAAGCCTGGCAAAACATGAAAGCACCAAAGCGCTGGCGGGAGGTTTACGTAAAACACGCCAAGACCTACGTTAAAGTTGGGGAGAATTCTGCCGACACCAGCTGGAGCGAACCCGTCGGAATGACGCTGGAAATACTGCCCTTGTCAAACCCGACAAGCCTCAAAGAGGGAGATGCGTTTGCAGTTCGGGTTTTGAAGAACGGTGTTCCCTATCCGAATTTTCCGGTGGGCCTCGTCCTGGAAGGAACCTCGAATGGATCCTTTCGCACAACGGACAATGAAGGGCGCGCTGTTTTCGTAATGTTTCGGACGGGGAAATATTTGCTTCGCGGAACCGATCTGCGTCGTTCTGATAAACCCGATCTCGATTGGGAAAGCGACTTCACGACCCTAACGGTTGAAGTACGTTAATACCAGGAGGATTAGCAGCCTCTTTTATTTGTCATTTTCCATTTGACATTTGTCAGTTGGTAATTTTTCAGACGCTCCGCGCTTCAATTGTCCTATGTGCTCTAGAAGCTCTTGCAAAAATCAACGACTCTTGGGGCGCAGAAAGTCGTCTGGCAAAATGAAAAATGAGAAATAGGTTTGAAGCGACCACCAAAACCTATCGCCTTAAATAAGCGTAGTAGGGTTCCAGGAGGTGCATCAGATGTACTGCCAGTCTTGCGGTATCCGGCTTACGCAACAGATGAAGTATTGCAACCGGTGTGGTGCGCTCCTGATCAAACCTGACAATTCCGCGGATCTGAAGCGTTATGAAAAGCGGTTGGACAATTACCTGGACGGCCTGTTCTGGGTAACTGTTTTGGGACTCGCTTTTATCTTTGGTGGTCTAATTCTGCTCAAGCGGTTTGACTTCAAAGAGCGGGTTCTGATTACGTTTGTAAGTGTCAGTTCCACCGCGTTTTTGATCAACTTTGTGGTTAACCTCCTGGGTACACTCCGACTCCTGAAAGGTTCCCGCGAAATTGAACCTCCGCGCGAATCTACAACGAAAGAGTTGAACAGCGGGCCGACTCTATTAGCTGAACCCGTCGCTCCAGCCAGCGTCACGGAGAACACAACCAGGGCGTTTGAGCCGGTATTAAATAAACCTTCTTGACTATGGCTAATCGAGCTGTCGAAATCCGCGAGTCAACAATTCAAGGTCGTGGCTTGTTTGCACGGCGGGTATTTTATCCAGGTGATATCGTCCTTCGCTGGGATCTTTCAAATACAATTCCCAATGAACAGCTCGCGTCGTTATCAATTGACGAAAGACGTTACACACACCCACTGGATTCTGAAACGACGTTAGTCGTTCAGCCACCCGAACGGTTCGTAAATCATAGTTGCTGCAACAACACGGAAGTTCAAAACTTTTGCGACGTGGCTATCTCAAAAATTGAGATTGGTGATGAAATAACCAGTGACTACGGAGCTGATGGAGCGGGCGTAAGTTTTGATTGTTTATGTGGAACTAATGATTGCCGTGGCACTATCGGAAGGCAATAGCTTATGAAAGGACTTGCTTATGAGCAGCGTCGATAAAGCCCTCGAAACACAAATCAAAAACATACAAGCTAGAACCGGAAAGACCCTCGATCAACTTTACACGATTATTCGCAAAAGCGGGCTTAAGAAGCATGGAGAGATTCGCGACATGCTAAAGAACGAGTTAAAGATGGGCCATGGAGATGCGAATACACTGGTGCACACATTTCTCAAGGGTGATAGCGGCGAAGCGGTGCCGTCGTCATCTGACGAAGTTCTTGATCAGATCTACGCTGGCCCTAAGGCAGCGCTCAAGCCGATTCATGACAAGTTTATGACTGAGATTAAGAAGTTTGGAGACTTTGAGATTGCTCCTAAGAAAACTTACCTGAGTCTGCGACGAAAGAAACAGTTTGCCATGATTGGTCCTGCTACAAACACGCGTGTCGAAGTTGGCCTCAACATGAAAGGTGTCAAAGGAACTGATCGGCTTTTGGAGCTACCCGCAGGACAAATGTGTCAGTACAAAGTAAAAGTAAGCGACACAAAAGAAGTTGACAAACAATTGATCGCTTGGGTTCGACAAGCTTACGACAGTGCGGGATGAGAATTTGCCACGGTTGAAATTCAATTAGACGGACAAAGATGTTGTACTTCGTCATTGAGCGCTTTAAGAATCCTGCTGCAGCGGTTGCCGTTTACCAGCGTTTTGCTGAACGCGGACGAATGTTGCCTGAAGGTTTGATTTACCTGGATAGCTGGGTGGAAAAAGATCTGAACCGCTGTTTTCAACTAATGGAAACGAATGATCCAAAACTATTTGACGAATGGATCTCGAACTGGAGTGATCTTGTTGAGTTTGAAGTGATTGAAGTTATGAAGTGTGCTGCTGCGGCAGCTGAAGTATTAGGAACTCAAGAAAAGAATAACTAACGAGCGACGTAACTCTCACGACGATACAAAAACAACGGCAGTCCGAGCGATACTCCAACCAGTAAACAACAAAGCGCATATATCCACAGGTGCCTCATCCCCAGTCGCCGGCCCTCTCCAAACATCAACAGAAAGAACGTCAAAGCTGAAATCAAAACATCCAGCGCAAAGAACCGTGAAACTGGCGTTTGCCACAATTGTTGAAAAAAGAGATTCAGATCAAGACCGTTTGAAACTACAAACGGGGCAAAGGCACCCAATGGCAGAACCGCACCTAACACAGCTGCCAAAAGAAATAGTCTCTCCCTCATAACTACTCCTTGAAAGTCTCTATTGCTGTCAATATTCGCAGTACACTGCGATTGACGTGTGCGCCGAGCGCAAATAGGCCGAGCACGACGATCGAATAGCTACTGACAGTGGCCAGAAGTAACAGCAAATGCAGTCGATTTGAAAAATCAGCTAGTAAGAGGAAAGACACAACGAAGAGCGACTCGACGACGCCGGCAGCAATAAAAGCTAACTTGAAGTTTCGTTCGGAGCGATTAATTCGCTTTAGTGCTTCACCCCGCACTTTGTCGAGATTGGTTGTTTGGTCCATTGTTTTAACTCCGTCTATCAGAAAGTCCCACGGGAATAGAGGATCACAATCATTGCGACTAACTCAATAATCGCCAGTACGATGACGACCCATTTGACGAGTTTTTTCGATCCCGCCTCTGCGGAATTGTCTGCTTCACCTGTTTGCATATCTCAAATGCAACTCCTTTCTCAAAGTATTTAATCCATAAGAAAGCCGGGACTTGACCGTTCCGACTGGTATCTCCAGAACCTCTGCGATTTCAGTTAGTGACAACTCATGTTGGTAAAACAGCACAATTACTGCTCGACTTGCCGGCGATAGGTTTCCCACAAGTTCGGGCAAGTGGTCGCTCATTTCTGGAGGAAACTCGGAACCCTGTTCTTCAAACACAGCCTCTTTTAGCAGTTCTTCATCCGAAACTTCCTTTTCCAACTGCTTCGCTTTTTTCAAATATCTAAATGATTCGCGCGTTGCGATCTGGTACGCCCAGGGTCGCAAGGCCCGCGGTTCTCTTAGCCATTTGAGCTTGCGGTAAATGCGAATAAAGACCTCCTGCAAAACGTCTTCGGCCCGCGTTTGATCTTTGATCAGGTTGCGGATGTAACGAAACAAGGGTTCCTGTAGAAGCATGAACAATTCATCAAGGGCTTCCTGGCTCCCCGACTGAGCTCTAAGCACACAAAAGATCTCATGCTCTGGATCCACCATGTATTGATTATGACCCGGCTAGAAAGGAATAGGTTCGAAAAGCTCTATTTCTCATTGGTCATTTTCCATTTGTCATTTTTCAGTTTTCGGCAGCCGGCCTTGCGATCTAATGCCCTATCGACACGAGCGTCCTTGGAGTGCGGTGACCGGGCACCGCACTCCAAGGAGGTTCGTGTTGATCTGAGCTGGATCTTGCTCTAAAACGAACGTTCGTGCTATATACCTCTTTACCGTGACCAGTGCCCAGTTAAGAAAAGCCGCCAAACAAGTCGCTGCCAAAGGCAGAAAGGCTCAAGGTGAACGTACACGCAAGGCCATCCTTGAAGCTGCGGTCCATATCGCGTCAGCTGAAGGCCTGGAAGGGTTGACCATCGGCCGACTGGCACTCGAGTTATCGATGAGCAAGAGTGGGCTTTTTGCACACTTCGGCTCAAAAGAAGATCTCCAGGTCGCTACGGTTGAAGCCGCACGGGCAATCTTCATAAATGAAGTAATTAAACCTGCCTTCGAAACCGCTCAAGGTCTGATACGTCTGTGGACACTTTGCGATATTTGGCTAGGCTATGTTCAGAGCGGTGTCTTTCGCGGTGGTTGCTTTTTTGCTGCCGCAGCCGCCGAGTTCGATAGCCGGCCTGGTCCAGTCAGAGATCGCATTGCAGAGATCATGAAGGAGTGGCTCGCAACACTGCGCAGAACAATTATCGAGGCACAAAATGCGGGCCAACTCGCAAAGGAGATTGATCCTACCCAGCTCGCGTTTGAGTTCAATTCGCTCGAGTTGGGTGCCAACTGGGAGTTTCAGCTGTACGGAGATTTGCGTGCCTTTGCACGCGCACGCGGAGCCATACGTGAGCGCCTCGAACGTTACGCTACGACAGCAGGCGCTCCATTGTTGTTACTAACGAAGAAAAAACGAGCTCGAGCTTGAGGATTCCGAAAAGCCATGGAAGAGCCGGCGACAACAAACTCCTCTTCGCCTGTTTTGTTCAAGCGAAAGGCCAACTGGGATGGAATTCGACTGGAACACGTTCGCCTAACCAACGGAGAACTTCCCAAACACCGGCACAATGAGCACGTCGTTCTCATCTCACTTACCGACGGGTGTAAGGGAGAACTCGCCACCGGAAGTGGGTTGGGAATGAGGGGAATTCAGACCAGAGGCAGCATTTGCGTCTTACCTTCAGGTCTCGAACATCAGGCTACAGTTGAGGGTGTTTCAGAGAATCTTGCACTTTATATCGAACCAAAGGTAATTCAGCACGCCGCCTCCGACTCAAAGTTAAAGGGGAGTTTTGAAATCGCGGAAACCTACACACGTCGCGATCCAGTGATCAGTAACGTGGGTATGGCGCTCCTCGCGGAACTCGATTCGAAGGGAATAAGCGGACGTCTTTATGCCGAATCGTTGGCTAACGTTTTGGCGATTCATCTGCTGCGTTACTACACCAATCAAAATATCAAGAGTCTGCAGTTTCAAGGTGGTCTGTCGGGCACAAAACTCAGGCAAGTTAATGATTTTATTTCCCACAACTACGCGCAGGATGTAAAGCTTGCCGAGCTCGCAGAAGTTGCGGGGATGAGTAGTTTTCATTTTGCACGCGAGTTCAAACGGGCAACCGGCACAACCCCTCATCAGTATCTGATCAGATTTCGAATCGAAAGAGCAAAAGCATTACTAACTGAACAGGATCTGACTCTCGTAGAAGTTGGCTTACGTTCAGGCTTTAGTCATCAAAGTCATTTCACGCGCTTGTTCAGGAAGATCACGGGAACTACTCCGCATCTGTACCGGATGGAGGTATTGAGTTAGCGACGCTTCCTTTTCGTTTTGTTGTGCAAGCTTTGTATCGCAAGGCTTAACTCTTTGTGTACCTAATTTTCAATCACACTTTTTCTTCTAATTTATTCCGTAGCAAGATCCGTCAAGCATTAGCAATAACAGGAAAGACCCTGGGCCATCGTCCTAACTAGACTCACTTCTCATTTCGTAAGACGGAGGTGTGAAAGTGAGTATTCGGCAATTAACGTTGGCTACGAGTTTGCTTTTGGTCCTTTGGTCTTTGGCAAGTGCGCAGGATTCCGCGATCAGCAGTGGAAATCAGCTGGTAGCTCAAGGACGGTATGAAGCGGCGATCAAGGAATACGAGCGAGTGACTGCGGGCGATCGCGAATCGTATGCGCAGGCGATTTACAACATCGGGGTTTGTTATTACGAACTTTGGCAAACCGATAGAGCAATAGAGTTCTTTCAACGCGCGATCGAGATCAATCGTGGTAACTATCCAAAAGCTTCATTCTCACTCGGCGTCGCCCTGGAGGATCAACATAAAGTCGTGGAGGCCAAGACCGCCTATCGCCAGGCACTAACGGCCTCAAGGGGTAGTCTCGCCGCTGCTAGCTTCAAACTGGGATTGCTGTCGGCTTTAGATAATGAAATCTACACAGCGGAGCGTTTATTCCGAGACGCGACGAAACGATCCGGACCCCACGTGGCTTCGAGTCACAACAACCTGGGCGTGATGCTTGCTCGAATGGGTCGGTTAACTGAAGCTGAAAAAGAATTTGCACTTGCGCTACAGGGTGGTCGGTTTGTTGAGGCCGAGTACAACCTGAAGCTTTGTCGTTTGCTGCTCGCACCGGCCTCACGAATCGTAGCGCTCAAGGACCTCAAACTAGCGTCGAACGAAAGAACCGATTAGAGAGGATCTGACATATGGACACAAAACCAAATGATGCACTCGCTATTCTCAAGCTCTACGAACTTCGCAGCGAAACGCTAATGCGTCAGGCACGCGCCTGGTTTTTCAGCAACTTCAATCCCAAGAGCGGTCTAGAGATTCTCGCTCTGATGCAGAGCGGGGAGAAGCCGAGTGCGTTCTATCGCATGGTGTCTTCTCACTGGGAAGTCGCGGCCGCACTCGTCAACAATGGCGGCATTGACGAGAAAATGTTTCTCCAGTCGAATTCGGAGCATCTCGTCGTATTTGCGAAGCTGCAACCCTTCATCGCGGAAATCCGGGAAACGATTGGCGAGCCTGACTACTTATCGCAACTCGAGCGGTTAGTAATGAAGGCGGAGAATGTTGAAAAGAAGTTGGAGAATCGACGTCGGCTAATTGAACGTTGGTCGCAAGCAAAGGCAGCGAGCAATTAATGAAGAATATATCCGCCGATTACACAGATTACACCGATTTGAATTAGACCCGGCGAGGCTCATTTAAGCCATAACTGAAAAATCGGCGTAATCGGCGTAATCGGCGGATAATTTCTTATGTATTCTTGTTAGCCTTTTGATTCACATCTCTAGCTCCGACGCTTTTATATAACTTGCCTGAACACTTTCGCTGCGAAAACTCGCTAATAGAATTGACAGTCGGCCCACTCTAGTCGCACCCTGCCAAATACATTTTGATTTGGAGGCCGACACATGTACAACTCTGGTCTGACCTATTTCACCGAGCAAATGCTGTATCAGGTGCCAGTTTTGCTGGCAGCGATACTGGGCGTCGTCTTGTCGCTAATTAACCTTAAACGCTACCGTCTTCCCGCTCTACTAGCACTTGTCGGCTCAGCCATAGTGATTGTCACTATCTTGCTGGTTACAAGCGCGCAGTCGTATTTCTACTCCGCGTCATTTACCAA
>JBKPQV010000838.1:0-6993 GCA_046734235.1 Acidobacteriota bacterium | reverse complement strand
CTATTTACCTGATCGCTACATCTTCTCAGTACGACATCCAGAGATAACCATCATGTCACATTCACGAAGAGACTTTCTCCGTAACGCCACCTGCGCCCTTGGAAGCTTCGCTCTCGCGTCGCAGATCGAAAACTTTGGCGTCGTCCATGCACTAACACCTCAAGCCGCATCCGACTACAAGGCCTTGGTTATGGTGTTCCTAAATGGAGGAAACGACGGCAATCAAATGTTTTTGGATCTGAACCAATACGCCACCTACTTTGCGCAGCGCAATACGGCAGCTTTGTCTATTCCTCAGGCCAACTTCCTTGCGGTTTCCCCGGTGAGTGGTGGTTCGTTTGGTTTTCATCCGAACATGCCGGAGATGCAGTCATTATTTAACTCAGGCAAACTCGCGGTGCTTTGTAATAATGGTCCGCTGGTTGAGCCACTAACAAAAGCTCAATACCAGGGTAGCGGAAAGAAGCCGCTTCAGCTGTTCTCACACTCCGATCAGGTTGGACAGTACGCGACTTCAATAGCTAACTCGGTAAGCCAAACGGGTTGGGGTGGACGTCTTGCGGACAAAACTAATTCTTTAAATGGCTCGGCCACTTTTCCGAGCAATGTCTCGATCAATGGCGTAAATCTTTTTCTAACAGGGGTTGATACGAGACAACTGGCGGTCGCAGACTCGAATACAACTCTGGCAAATGTCCTTGTTCTTAGTAATGCACCCGGAGCCACAACAGCTGAAGCCAACTCTCGCCTGGCAGCCTTCAATCAAATCAGAACGTTCGACAATGGCTTCAAGCTGATTAAAGCTTCAAGCGATATAAGATCGAGTGCGATAGCAACTGATAATGCTTTGAGCAGCGTTAGTCCTGTATTGACTACGGTCTTCCCAAATACAAGTTTGGGTCGTCAACTCAAACAGGTTGCATTGTTGATTAAGGCTTGTACGGATGTGAATGCCGGTATCAACATGAAACGGCAGATTTTCTTTACTCAAATCGGTGGCTTCGATACACACTCACAGCAACTAAACGGCCAGGGAAGTTTGTTGACCCAAGTAAGTCAGGCAATCAACGCTTTCTTCGCAGCGACCACGGAATTAGGTCTTCAGGACAAGGTTACGCTGTTTACGATGTCTGACTTCAGTCGCACAATGCAGCCTTCGGGTACGGGTGCAGCTGACGTTGGAAGCGATCATGCATGGGGTAACAATCAGTTGATCGTTGGCGGAGCTGTTTTGGGTCATACCTTGTACGGGACGTATCCCAATATCACACCTGGAGGACCCAACGACACTGACTCAGGAACTAATCCGCGCGGTCGATGGATTCCGACTACTTCCGTCGAACAATACGCAGCAACATTGGCTACATGGTATGGAATGTCTTCAGCGGATCTAACCGCTGTGTTTCCGCTGATCAATCGGTTCCCCTCGTCAAATCTCGGATTTTTGGGATAAGGATCTGCGCAACCAACATATGGGCGTGAAATCAGAACGATAGCCTGGCGACCTCGCTAGGCTATTTTTCTCAAGCGATACGGATTCAAAAATGACTAAGCAGCCTTCTCGACGCCTCGAGCGAGTACGGTTCATTTTTCTCCCAGCACTGCTAGCAGGGATTTGTGGGTACTTATTATCTAGTTACACAGTCGTCCAAAGAGTGGGGGCCTTCTCTTCAGGCCCACCGCCTGGGTATACCGGTGCGCCGCGAGAAGAACCTGAAGCTTGTGCCGAATGCCATGTTCCACCTGATGTTGGAACTGGACACTTAACGATTAGTGCGCCGTCTACATATGTTCCCGGCCAGACTTATCAAATCACCGTAACTCATTCGAATACAGATCCCACTCGTATCCGTTGGGGATTTGAGCTAACTGTTCTCGACACGTCAGACGAAAAAGCTGGAGATTTACAAAGCACAGACGGAACCACACAAATAATTAATAACGCTGGTCCCGGAGGCGGGCGTCAGTACATTGAACACACTTCCGCAGGTACCTTTGTTGGACAACAAAATGGCGCCAGCTGGACATTCAACTGGACAGCGCCACCAACCGACATCGGTTTCGTTACGTTTTATGCTGCTGGTAATCAAGCAAACAACGACGGCAATTCGTCCGGCGATTACATCTACAAAACTTTTGTTGCTGCGGCACCAGCATCGGCCACTCCTGATTTTGTCGTTTCTGCGAGTCCCGCGTCTCGTACTGTTGTTCCCACTGGGACAGCACAATACAACGTTACAGTAACTCCACTCGCCGGTTTTACTGGTACGGTTAACTTGACCGCGACTGGTTTGCCAACCGGTGTCACCCCTTCATTTAATCCGAGTTCCGTTGTTATCAACGATGCGACGGCCAAGACCTCTACATTGACCCTGACAACTGCTGTGAACACTCCGCTCGCCAGTCATCAAATCAGTATCAAGGGTCAATCCGCGATGCTCTCTGATTCGGCGACAGTAACGCTGCAAGTTGTGAGTGCGAGCAGTGCCGATTTATCAATCGCCAAAACTGCGTCACCAAATCCGGCGCAAGTTGGTTTGACGCTGTCTTACCGGATCGTAGTCACAAATAACGGGCCCGCAAATGCAACGAACGTCACTGTCGTCGATAATCTGCCGGCAGGCCTTACATTCGGATCTGCGACAACGACGCAAGGCCCCTGCAGTGGAACCGGAACAGTTAACTGCAACTTGGGCTCGTTAGCGGTAAGTGCAAACGCAATAGTTACAATCAACGTAACGCCAACAGGACAGGGTCAGGTCTCCAACACTGCGACTGTAAGCGCGTCAGAAACTGATTTCGACAACAGCAACAACTCTGCAACAGCAGCAGATCAAGTTCTCCCAGCCGCGGCATCTCCGCAAATGCTTGATCCGAACCTTACCGTTGGAACAATCGTTCAAGGCTTGAACCAACCGACAAGCTTGGCTTTCATCGGAGCAAACGACTTCTTTGTACTCGAGAAGGCGACCGGCAAAGTTCAGCGAATTGTGAATGGATCCTTGCAAGGCACCGTGCTGGATCTCGCCGTTAATAACTCCTCCGAGCGTGGTCTACTCGGCATTGCATTACATCCGCAGTTTGTGCAGAACGGATTTGTATACCTCTATTGGACTGAGAGTACGTCCGGTGTTGACAGTGCAAACACAGATGATGTGCCGTTACTTGGGAATCGCGTAGATCGTTATCGTTGGAATGGCACGGCTCTCACTTTTGATCGCAACCTGATCAAGTTGCGAGCTTTGCAGCAGGACGCGGGCCAACCGTCGCGCGCCAATCACAATGGTGGCGTTTTGCGATTTGGGTTGGACGGAAAACTCTACATATTGATGGGTGATAACGGCCGCAGAGGCTTGTTGCAGAACATAGTGACTGGCGGGCCGGTTCCGGACGATCAATTTGGTGGCCCAGATCCAGATAATGCACACCTCACCGGCGTTGTGCTCAGGCTTAACGACGACGGTTCAACTCCATCAGATAATCCTTTTGCAAATATCGTTACGGTTTTGCCGAGTGAAGCCGCAACAAACATCAGGAAGGTCTACGCTTACGGCGTTCGCAACGGCTTTGGTATGGCTGTCGATCCTCTAAGCGGTTCGATCTGGACGCAGGAAAATGGCGACGATGCGTTCGATGAAATGAATCGACTGGTTCCAGGTTTCAATGGCGGTTGGATCCAGGTGATGGGTCCGCTGACACGCATCGATCAATTTAAGTCGATCGAAATGACTTACGGGCCGGGTAACTTACAACAGCTTCGCTGGCCGCCGAGCAATATCGCCGATACACCACAACAAGCTTTGGCGCGCATGTTTATGTTGACTGGTGCGCAGTATATCGAACCAGAGTTCAGTTGGAAGTATGCGACTGCTCCTGCTGGGATCGGTTTTGTTAAAGGTCGTGGTCTTGGTCCGCAGTATGAGGGCGATCTGCTGGTTGGTGCTTCGCGGACGACTCTTTTGAACGGATTCTTGTTCCGTTTCAAATTCACGACGAATCGCCAGCACTTCGCCTTTACCGACTCGCGGCTCGCAGATCTTGTTGCTGACAACCTCGACAAGTTCGATCAAACCGAAAGTGAAAGTTTAGTTATCGGCCGTGACTTTGGTGTAGTAACTGATATTCAAACAGCGCCAAATGGAAACGTCTATGCTGTTTCACTATCAAACGGCGCCGTATATGAAATCAAGTCGAAGCCCAGCTTACTTTTCACCGCGACGTTGAATGGAGCGCAGGAAACTCCCGCCAACGCCTCAACGGCAACTGGTACTGCAACGTTGTTGCTGAGCCCAGATGAGACGACTGCGCGGGTATCGTTAAACTTCAGCGGGCTCTCCAGTGCGCAAACTGCTGCACACATTCATGGTCCAGCGGCTATCGGAGTACCAGGTCCAATCTTGTTTCCACTGCCAAATGGTCAGGTTAATGATTTCGAGATTGCACTATCGCCAGGACAGGCGGCTGATCTGAAGAATGGTCTTTGGTATGCGAACGTTCACTCCAACAATTTCATGAATGGAGAGATTCGCGGGCAATTTCTGACCTCTGCTTCAACTAGTGTGCAGTTGAACGCCTCTCATTACGTAACAAATGAAAGTGAAGGAAGTGTGAGTGTAACGGTCACGCGACTTGGTAGCACAACTGGGCCGGCGACGTTTGAGTATGCTACGAGTGATTCCGCAGGCTCAAATGCCTGTAGTAGCGTTACCGGTGCGGCTTCGTCGAGATGCGATTATCTGACGATGCTTGGACAGTTGACGTTTGCAGTGGGCGAAACGTCGAAGACAATTTCGATCCCAATTGTTGACGATGGATTTGTTGAAGGTGCAGAAAACTTCACCATCACACTGAGTAATGCTTCAGGAGCAACGCTTGGCCCACCGGTCTCGGCGATCATAACTATCAATGACAACGACACTTCAACGGTTGCTAACCCAATCGACAATACAGATTTCTTTGTACGCCAGCATTACATCGATTTTCTGAATCGTGAGCCAGATCCTCCCGGCTTTGGTTTTTGGACGAATGAAATCGATTTGTGTGGTTCTAATCAACAGTGCAGAGAAGTGAAGCGGATCAATGTGTCGGCAGCCTTCTTCCTCTCGATCGAGTTTCAGGAAACAGGATATCTGGCGTATCGCTTCCACAAGACCGGCTTCGGAAATTTGCTAGGTGCTCCCGTGCCAGTGAGGTTTTCGGACTTTATTAAAGATACCCAACAGCTCAGCAAAGGAGTGACGGTAGGCTCTGGTAACTGGCAGGCTCAACTCGAAGCGAATAAGCAGGCTTACTCCCTTGCGTTCGTGCAGCGTGCAGATTTTCTTGCGGCCTTTCCGAATTCTATGACCGGCCAACAGTTCGTCGACAAACTCGACACGAATGCGGGCGGGGTGTTATCGGCTTCTGAGAAAGCAAACCTTGTTGCGGTGCTGGGGGCAACGCCGTCCGACCTGACGAAGCGAGCTCAGGTGGTGCGATCTGTGGCCGAAGACCCGGACTTGCGAAACGCCGAGCTTAATCGGGCGTTTGTGTTGATGCAGTACTTTGGTTACTTGCGACGCAACCCAAACGATGCACCTGATTTTAACTTCAGTGGGTATGACTTCTGGTTGAATAAGTTGAATTCATTTGGTGGAAATTTCGTTACCGCCGAGATGGTAAAGGCGTTTATTTCCTCCCTCGAGTATCGGCAAAGATTCGGACCGTAGTCAGAAATAAGTTTCGAGTTTTAGGTTTTGTGTTTCGAGTGTGAACCCTGGAACTCGAAACTCGGAACTTAAAACTCGAAACTTACTTAAGCATTATCGAACACCTTAAAGACAGAGAGACACAGAGTTTGTTAATCTGTCGCGAACAATACGGAAAAGATCGAGGAATATACTACGGGATGAATTGTTTTGAACTCACTCAACACCTCTACAAAATTACACTCAGCCTTGCAATTTTCTTAATAGCTTCAACCCAACCAGCCTTAGCACAGTTGACATTCGGTGGGAATGCGCAACATACGGGTATCTTTACCGCGCCTGCTCAACCTCTGAACACCATCAAGTGGCAAACCGATATCGACCTTGCCAACACGGGCCAGCTTGCTCACTACGGTTCACCAGTTTTGTCTGCTAATAATACCGTCTTTGTACCGGTAAGAATTTCGACGACAGGTTTTCAGATTGACGCATTCGATGGGACGACTGGGGCACGTAAATATTCGGTCCCGACAGATTACATAACACCTACTAGTGTTTGGGTTGTTCCTTACAACATTTGTGTAGTCGGTACGAGGCTCTACTTCGCTGGTGCCGGTGGAACGATGTTTCATATCGACAACATCGATTCGAATTCTCCGACAGCTCCAGTGCGCGAAGTGTTCTACACGTCGTTGGCTAATTACAATTCGAACAAGGCCGGCTTCGACAACACGATCTTTGTCAATACGCCTATCACCGCAGATTCGAGCGGCAATATATTTTTCGGGTTTCGGGTGCAAGGATCTGCCCCTGCTCCTTTGAGTACAACGCAATCCGGTTTGGCAAGACTTAGTTCTACCGGCTCAGGATCATTTGTATTAGCAGGAACGGCAGCAAACGATGCGCTCATCAATCTTGATAGCCACAACGCTGGTCCGGCGCTAAGTAATGATGAACAGTCGCTCTACTTTCCCGTGAAGGCGTCTTCCAGCAGCACCTACTCGTATTTAGTCGAACTGAATCCAACTACCTTAGTAACAAAACACAGGGTCTTTTTGCGGGACCCACGTAATAATGCAGGCGCCAACCTCAATGAGATTTCAACCTCTAATCCAATGGTAGCACCCGACGGTGACGTCTACTTTGGAGTGTTTGGCAACACTGGCAATGGCTCACGTGGTTTTCTTTTACGATTCAGCGGCGATCTTCAGACAACGAAAACGCCGGGTGGATTTGGGTGGGACTACACGCCAGGCATCGTGCCGGCCAGCATGGTGCCATCTTACACGGGTACCTCGTCTTACTT
>JBKPQV010000837.1:0-13725 GCA_046734235.1 Acidobacteriota bacterium | reverse complement strand
ATAACCCGCAAGCTTCTGAGCGAGCTGCATTATCTGCTCTTGATACACAATGATGCCGTACGTATTGCTGAGAATGTCCTTCATCTCCGGTACCAAATAGCGGACGCTTTTCTTGCCATGGTGCCTGAGAATAAACTCGTCCACCATCCCTCCGTCTAGCGGGCCGGGTCGATATAACGCATTAAGCGCTGCCAGATCTTCGACGCCTTTTGGTTTTAACTTACGACAGATTTCCTGCATCCCCGAAGACTCAAACTGAAACACTGCTTCAGTTCGTCCATCTCCAAACACTTGCATAGTTTTAGCGTCGTTAAGCGCTATCTCGGGCCAGTTAATCTCCTTTTCAAGCATCTGCTTAATGCTAATTAAGCAATCATTTATAACAGTTAAAGCGGTAAGCGCTAAAAAGTCCATCTTAAGCATGCCGGTCTTTTCAAGGTCCGACATGACATATTGGGTGGTCAGTTCCTCCTTCCCGGAGACGGCGATTGGAATCAGTTCCTGAAGTGGTAGGGGCGAGATGACAACGCCGGCTGCGTGGACTGATGAGTGTCGTGCGCAGCCTTCCAGGCGAAGCGCTATTTCAATGATTTCTTTAACCTGAGGATTTGTCTCAACTTCACGTTTTAGTTCAGGTACCTGCTCCAGGGCCTGGCTAATGCTGACGTTACGCCCTCGTACGGGTGGCGGGATTAGCTTTGCAATACGCTCAACATCGGCGTAAGGGACTTCTAGTGCACGGCCGACGTCCTTAATAGCAGCCTTGGAAGCCATCGTTCCAAAGGTAATGATCTGGCAGACGGAATCTCTGCCGTAGAGGTCAGCAACGTGGTTGATTACATCGCCCCTCCCACGAACACAGAAGTCAATATCGATATCTGGTAGCGAGACGCGGCCGGGGTTAAGGAATCGCTCGAACAGTAAGTCATACTGAATCGGATCAACGTCAGTAATTTCCAGGCAGTAGGCCACGAGGGAGCCTGCTGCGGATCCTCGGCCCGGTCCAACAGGAATGGAGTTTTGTTTAGCGTAACGAACGAAGTCCCAAACGATGAGAAAGTAGCCAGGGAATCCCATCTGTTTGATCATCTCGATCTCGTTGGAGAGTCGCGTCTGATAATCGGCGATTGGCTGTTTCAGTTCCCCTCGAGCAGCTTGAGAATCCCAAACCGTTTGCCGCCGCATCTCAAAACCCTGGCGAACAACCTTTTCGAAGTAGTCCTCTGCTGACAGGCCCTGTTCTGATTCGGGGATTGGGTAACGCGGGAGGTGGTTAACATTTTGTGGGAGTTCGATATTTATGCGTTCCGCAATATCGACAGTTCGAGTGAGCACTTCTGGAAGTTCGTCACCAAAGATGCGCCACATCTCCTCTGGTGAACGGACGTAGAAATTGGGGCTGGCGTATCGGAGTCGATTCGTGTCGTTAACTGTCTTGCCGGATCCAATACAAAGCAGCACGTCGTGCGCTCGTGAATCTTCGGGCATGAGATAGTGCGCATCGTTTGTAGCGACTAGCGGAACGCCAGTGCGTTTGGACAGCTCGACGAGTGGCTTTCGAATCCTTTGTTGAGCGTCGAGTCCATGTTCCTGAATCTCTAGAAAGTAATTACCTTTTCCGAGTATCTCCTGAAACTCGAGCGCCGCAGCTGCAGCGTCATCACACCTATCCTGAGCTAGTAGTGCCGAGGGGACCCCAGACATACATGCCGATAGTCCGATTAGCCCTTTGCTGTGTTCGGCAAGGAGTTCCTTGTCAATGCGTGGTTTGTAATAGAAGCCTTCGGTATATGCCTTTGAAGTTAACCGTGCCAGGTTCTGATAACCCTCGTAATTCTGAGCGAGCAGGATCAGATGGAAGTTAGCTTTTTCGCCGGGACCGGTTGCAGCCTTATCTTTTCGACTTCCGCGCGCGATGTAGGTTTCGCAGCCAATGATCGGCTTGATTCCCTGATACTTCATCGCGTTGTAGAAGGAGATCGCGCCAAACATATTGCCGTGATCTGTCATTGCACATGCTGTCATCTCGAGTTCTGAGACTCGTTTCGAGAGTGGCTTAATCTGTATGGCGCCGTCCAGAAGGCTGTAATCGGTATGGAGGTGAAGGTGTACGAATTGACGATCTGGCATTATTTCCTTTGGAGTTTAAATGAAACCTATAAAATTGAGCTTTGAAGTTCGTTCTTTGTACTTTGAACTTCGGGAAGCGCTTCTTAACAACTTCAAAGCACAAAGTTCAAAATACAAAGTTCAAAACCCGCAGCATTTGAGTTGGTTAAATATACAACAGTCACCGCCTTGATCACTCCCATTCGATTGTGGAGGGAGGCTTGGAACTGATGTCATAAACTACGCGATTGATACCCCGAATTTCTGAAACAATTCGCCCGGAGATACGAGCCAGCACGTCGTGAGGTAGTCGTGCCCAATCTGCCGTCATGCCGTCGACACTTGTTACGGCCCTGATCGCAACAACTCTCTCATAAGTCCTCTCGTCGCCCATCACACCGACAGTAGAAACAGGCAGGAGTACCGGGAACGCTTGCCAGACTGAGTTGTAGAGTTCGGCGAGCCTTAGTTCTTCATCGAGAATTCTGTCGGCAGCCTGGACCAGTCTGATCTTCTCCGGTGTGATATCACCGAGAATGCGTACGGCCAAACCCGGACCAGGAAAAGGATGTCTGCCCAGGATTTCTGTAGGGACTCCGAGTTCCCTTCCGATCAGCCGTACCTCGTCTTTGAAAAGCTCACGAAGCGGTTCGATCAGTTTTAACTTCATCTTTTCTGGTAGACCACCCACGTTGTGATGGCTTTTGATCACTGCCGATGGACCACGAACAGAAACTGATTCGATAACATCCGGATACAACGTTCCCTGAACGAGGTAGTCGACGTTACCTAGCTGTCGCGATTGTTCTTCGAATACTTCGATGAATATTCGACCGATGGTTTTCCGTTTTTGCTCGGGATCTGTAATTCCGGCTAGCGCACTCAGAAACGATTCGCCCGCTCTGACACCTACTATGTTGAGGTTCATCTTCTGCCCGAGAATTGCGAGTGTCGATTCAAACTCACCTTCGCGTAAAAGACCGTTGTCCACAAAGATACAAGTCTGACGATCGCCAACTGCACGGTGAACCAGGGCTGCTGCAACAGTTGAATCAACCCCACCTGACAGACCACAGACGACGCGTCCATGGTCTCCCAGTTGGTTCCGAATTCTTCCAACCTGTTCTTCAACTACAGCCTCCGGAGACCAATCGCCGCGACAGCCACAAACCGAGAAGAGAAAATTCCTTAGTACCTGAACGCCCAAAGGAGTGTGAGCAACTTCCGGGTGAAACTGAACGCCGAATATAGCTCTCGATTCGTCTTCCATTGCGTTGAGGGCGTCGTCTGTAAGCGCCGTCTTTTTGAATCCTGGCGGGACTTCGGTAACGTGATCGCCGTGACTCATCCAAACATCCATTTCATCGGGCAATCCGCTGAACAGGCGACTGGTGACGTCCAGAACTTTAAGTCGCGCATAACCAAATTCTCGGTTAGGCGAAGCCACGACTTTGCCCCCCAATTCCTCCGCAAAAACCTGAAAGCCGTAACAAATTCCCAACTTTGGGCAATCGACAGCATCTAAAAGAGTGGGCTGCGGTTTTGGTGCGCTATCGTCATAAACTGACGAAGGACCGCCGGAGAAGATCAAGCCTTTTGGAGAACGCGAATTAATGGCTTCAAGAGAGGCGTTAAACGGGAGGATCTCACAGTAAACGCCCGCTTCACGAACACGGCGAGCGATAAGCTGAGTGTACTGAGATCCGAAGTCAAGTATTATTACGGTTTCATGGCTGTTGACGTTGGTCAAGAAAACCTCTGATTGAATTTTTGTGTCAAACTGGATTTGAAGAGTGGCAGATTATACTTTTGTAATGAGCGATCGCAAAACCAGTGATTAGATCTTTTTCGTAAGTACTGATGATGATGATCATAAAGGAATTAGAAATAGGGTTAAGAAGTGCCTTGCACAAATCGATGAAGTTGATTGTTTTGCTCGTGCTAGGTGTACAACCACTCCTGGCAACTCGCCCGATTAACGTTGTGCTTTCGGAGCCATTGACGGTGCGCTGGCGATACGACTCGAGCGTAACGCTGAATCTAACACCGGCCTTCGATAATGATCGAATTTATTTGCCTCTTGCTGGCGGTGTGCTGGTAGCGTTGCAGGCTACAGATGGACAACTCTATTGGCGGTCTGAAATTGGCGGCGAACTTTCTGCTTCACCAGCGGCTGACGACACGACGGTTTATGTCGCGTCGGAAATTCTTGACGCCGGAGGTAGTGCGAGCAAGGCATCGGGTGCTTTACGCGCACTTGGACGCGAAGGTGGAGTTACGCAATGGTTGACCCCGCTGATAAAACCATTGCGTGGTGCGATTGCCGTTCGCGGTGAAAAACTGTTCGCTGGCGGCAGTGACGGTAGAGCTTACTGCTTTGATAAGCGAACTGGCGGCGTGTTTTGGTCCATTCCCTTCTCCTCACCCTTCAGCAGCGAACCTCTTGCGGACAGCGGTCGGGTGTACTTTGGTAGTGAAGATGGGACTTTGCTTGCTCTTGAAGAAACTACTGGAAAACTGTTATGGCGTTATCGCACTAAGGGCGCGATTAAAGGACCACTAGCCACCGCAGATGGAAAAGTCTTCTTCGGTTCAAGTGATGCGTACGTATATGCAGTCAACGCGACAAATGGTCGTCTGGATTGGAAAAAGAGGACCGGCGCTGGAGTTGAAGCAGTGGTTCTGACCGGTGATTCCCTACTTGTCGCCTCTCTCGATAACTTCGCGTATCTACTCAATGTCAACGGTTCAATGATCTGGAAGCGTCTCTTGCCTGGACGAATTTCAGCACAGCCATTAGCGGTGAAGGAAGCAGCGCTATTTACACCGCTGTCGAGTTCAACAGCTATCGTTTTGGCGTTGAAGGATGGGAAGCAGGTGAATACTTTGCCGACCGGTGAGGAGATGACCAGCTCGGCTGCGCCAATCGTGGTTGGGGATGCCGTAGTTGTTACTACTGAGCACGGGTTAGTCGCGTTTGCCCGGCCTCCAGCAACGCGGCCGAAGGCCTGACTTCAATGACCTGAAGATCGGGTGACTGGATTTGTCTCAATCTTAGTTTCAACAGAACTGCTCTTACGGAAGAAAATGCCCAGCACTCTCGAGATTAATCCATAAAAGATATACGCAAGTACCAGCCCGAGAAGTACATATTGAGAATAAAGAAAGATTAACACCCCAATTGCCAATACCAGAATAATGGTTCGCATGCTGCGACTACCGGTACCAACCGTTTTGAAGCTTGAGAAGCGCAGCGTACTCACCATCATCAAACTCAAAAACCCCACCAGCAACATCAGTAACGCCGAATAGATTCTGGCCTTTTCAGCGCCGTATCCAACCAAGGGCTTTGGCGCAAAGTGGATGATGGCCGCAATAAGGCAACCGGCGACCGGTATAGGCAGACCAACAAAGCTGTTCTTGTCGAGCTTGATGGTTCCGGCGGCGACGATACGAGGGCGTGAGGCCTGCACGTTGAACCGGGCCAGTCTGAATGCACCGCACATCAGGTACATGAATGAGATAAACCAAGAGAGCTGATGCAGATTCGATCCTTCGGTAAGGCTCGCTCCGTATCCCCAAACGTAAGCGAGGACAGCCGGAGCAAGACCAAATGTGACCACGTCAGCAATTGAGTCGAGTTGAATACCGATCTCAGTCGTGGTTTTGGTCATGCGAGCAATCCGACCATCGAGTATGTCAAAAAGCACTGCAAAACCGATCGCAATCGCGGCATGATCGAACCTCGCAGCGGCACCGTCCACATCAGGGTTCGGACCTGCGAGCATCTGAAACGCTCGTAATGAAGACATGACCGCAAAGAAGCCCATGCCTATATTTGCCGCCGTAAACACCGACGGGATCAGATAAACCCCCTTCTTCAAACCTCTACGTGGAGGGTTTGGCTGTTCTTGTTCGAACTCCATGCCCGGGGTTGCACTCATGAGATTCTCCCGATAACCGTCGTGCCTCCGCGAACACGTTCACCCTTACTAACTGAAATCGAGACATTCGACGGTAAGATCAAATCTGTGCGAGAGCTAAATTTAATCAATCCAAAACGTTCTCCAAGGGATAGATTATCGCCCTTCTTCTTCCAGCAAACCACCCTTCGCGCGAGGATTCCGGCAATCTGCTTACAAACAACTGTAATCTTCTCACCTTGAATGGTCAGAATGTTTTGTTCATTTACCAGGCTGGCCCTTTCGTTGGTTGCCATCAAGAAACGTCCGGGCGCGTAAACAACATCCGTGATCGTCCCTTGAATTGGCGAACGATTAATGTGAACGTCAAAAGGCGAGAGGAAGATGCTGACAACAGTAGGCGAGTCGTTTTGATCTGGCGCCACTCTTTCGATACGAGTCACGCGGCCATCAGCTGGTGAGACTACAACGCCAGGATCAGACGGCGGATCCCGTTGTGGATCGCGAAAGAAAAACGCCATGAACAGCGCCAGGAAGATCAAAAGAGCAAATAACCACCAAAGACCTAAAGCCCCTGAAACGATTGCTAGAATCAGTGGCACAACAATGAACGGAATACTTTCTTTAACAATACTCAAGCTAAAATGACCGACGGGTTTTCTACAAAAAAGGGACGTGCAATTTAGATTCCACGTCCCTTGATACACGTTGCAAGAAGCTGTTTACGCGCCGCCTAGTGACTCAGGCTGTGCGTCTTTTGATATTGAAGCATTATTGAATACATCTGATCTTTGAGAGCCAACTTTTTCTTCTTGAGCGTAATCTCTTCCAACTGTTCCTCATCACTCGGATAGTTGAGAGCTGATAATTCACTAAGCCGTTCTTCGTACTTATGATGTTCCCTTGCTAGTTCTCTAAATTCCGGATCCCGATTTATCAACTCCTCTTTCAGACTATCCGTGGTTGCTATGTCCATGTCGTGCATGTCTCCTTTCAGACGATGGGAATGGCGGGATTATTGAAGGCCGGGCTCAAAGCCTTGCTCGGATTGTTTCGCACGGCAAAAATGTTAGCCCAATAGACTCATCAAATCAAGCTGGTATTTGCTTCAAATTCAGACTCATCACGACGGCGTCTTCCCGCGGATCTGAATAATAGTTTGTACGACGTGCAATAGCTTTAAAGCCACACTGTTCGTAGAGCGCTTGGGCCGCTAAATTTCCACTGCGAACCTCTAAAAAGGCTGTGGTTACTCCCAATTCACGCGACTTTTCTACGACTCGCTTTAATAGTGCCCGCCCGATTCCCCGCCGTCTATATTGTGCGCGAACCGCCACATTGTTGATATGCAACTCGCCCGCAGCCTCCCTGGCGACGATATAACCAGCGATTCGCCGGTGTTCAAGTACTGCTGCCTTGTTTGGTAACGCTATTAGCATAAGATCTCGATTACCAGACTGTAATTCCGCATAATACGCTGCCCACCCCCACCGGCTTAGACCGGAATCCTCCTCAATCTCAACCACTTCGAGCAAGTCGTGTTCCGACATCCGACTGATCGCAATGTCCCTGCTGGGAGTGTGCACGTTGTGTTCAGCGATTGACATTAGAACTTCAATTCTGCATCTGAAGGCCTTACGTAAATTGCACGTAAATCAACAGGCGACAGTTGTTCGGCTGACTCGACTCGAAATAATGCCAGATAAGCAACGTGTTGAGCCAGATTTGTTATTGGTTGTCCAATTCTCCAACTGTCGTAGGTTCCCTGCGCAACATCTTCATGGCGGTCGGAGACTCGTCTTCCGGCACGGTTTCCAACATCCCGAATCAAGTCGAAGTTTGACTGTGCAGCTGGACCAGCCCAAACGATAATCGAATGTTGAACATAGCGTTCAATAGCCTTTACGGGTGAGATATGTACCGCCTCGTCTAACGGAACCACATTTCCATCTGCTGACACGGAAAACATTTGTGCGAAGACTTCGCCTCGGCCTGCTGGTAGTAATGCGACTGTACCCTCCGATTCACCTGCGGCATGCGCAATTGCTTCCAGAGTTGGGACTCCAATACATGGCCGGTCCATGGTTGCAGCCAAGCCCTTCACGGTTGCCAGACCAATGCGCAGACCTGTAAAGCTTCCGGGACCGGACGCCACTGCAAACAACTCAATCTCGCTCATCCTTACACCTGCTTGAGTTAGCATAGCGTCGAGATCAGCCAGCAAAGTGTTCGAATGAGAACTCGCAGGATCGCTTTCACTGCTCGCAATCAAACTTGTGCCTTTGAAGAGGGCTATGCTTCCGGCAAGTGTTGCAGTCTCAATACTCAAAACTAGTTGTTGTTTGCTCATTTGCTTTCTTCAATTAAAAAGCTATCGAGCCAAACTATTCCGAAAATCGGACAAGGTGTTGACTGGCATTCGTTTCTAATGAGTTTCACTTCAATCGCCTCACACAAAGGGGAAGTCACAAATTCGAGAGATTGTTTTTGCCACCCTGTACTGCCTTGCGGAAGACTTGTTGATTTGGAGACCATCTCATTGGACTGCAAATCAGTAACTGATATAAACGGGAGACCACCACTAACAATCTGGTTCGACTTATGGGAAAAGCTAATTCTATATTTCTGTTGAGGTTTAACGATTATGGTCTGCGAGAGGATTGCTACCTTGGTCGCTGAGTTTCCGTTATAAGCAACCCTTAGACTTCTTAGGCCGCTATCTTTATCTGAAGTATCTATCGATAGCGTGACATTTGAGCTTTCACGCGAAACTTTCCAGCCAAAACCTACCTCATCGAAAGTAATTGCATCTTCAAATCCACCGTCCTTGAACTGAGATGTTGCATTCTCGCTCAAGGACTTGTTCCAAATTGCAAACGCGTCCCGGTATGCGTGCTGAAAAATCAAATGGCGCACTAATTCAAGTCGTTGCGCTTCAGTAATAGAGTTTGCGACCAACTGATACTGCGCATAGGTTTCTGGACCATTTCCACGGCCGGCAAAAAATCGGGCAAACACGATCCTCTCTTCTGCAGTCTTAATGCCGGCCAACTCTTCAGTGGTCTTCACGTCACCTCGCGACAAACCCCAGGCCAGATCAATCAATGTTGGTAAATAGTCGCGATTGCTTCTTGCCGCATCGCGTAGTTCATCAAATGCTTCCGTAGTTTGGCCCATCCGCAAGCGCAAGTTGCCACGCTGCCAGTGAGTGTGTGCATAGTAGGGCGCAAACTCCACTGCCTGGCTAAGTGCAACCAGCGCTCCCTCAGTGTTCTCGATTTGATCGCGGGCCATTCCCAACTCCAACCACAGAAAATCATCCTTTGGACGCAAGCTGGTCGCGAGTGCTAATTCCCTTTCCGCTTCACGATACATTTGTATATTTTGGAAGGTAACGGCTAGGGCACGGTGAGCATCTGCGTCAGAAGGAGCAAGCCTAATGGCCTCTGCCGCGGCGGGAATTGACTGAGCCATGACTGCGTAGCGCCCAATCATCCTCGAGAAACCAAACTTAGCTGAGTTCAGGCCGACTAGTAGGCACAGGCCGATTCCAAGGAAGGAGACAGTGATTCTAAAAACCCGGCTCATAAAACTAAAACGTGCCAACCTTGCGGATGGCACGTTTCGAAGAGAGACTCGATCTGAAGTCTATTGGGGGCCGCTTGGATTATCCTGAAAGCCCAAAGGTGCTAACCCTGCAGCGATGCCACCGCCGATAATTGCCACAGTTGCAGCCGTGCCGATCCCGAACAATCCACCGCCACCTGCTGCTGCCGCTCCGGCCGCAGTTCCAGCACCTGCTCCTGCTCCTGCCGCGGCACCTTGACCAACCGTAGGAGCTGCCGCCCCTGGTGGAAAGCAGATATCAAGAACACCACCGGCAACCGGGTCGGTCTTGCCAGCTGTACCGCCCTGCTCAGTAGCAACCTCACCCGTGGTCTTTTTCTTAGCAGTCAAGATCGCACAACCATAAATGATTGTGGCTTTCATCTTCCCGTTTTCGTCGTAAGTAAGGACCAACTTGGTGTTCGGTGCAATATCGAGGCTGCCCAATGGTCCAAGATTTACTGTCGCCGCCTGGTCTGCTCCCGTTTCAATGGTCGCACCAGTTAGGATCGAGGCACCGGTGGCAGCGCTCGCACCGTTAACGGTGATTGGTTGATTGTTTCGCGTTGTTAGTCTGGCGATAAACTGTTGTGGAACTGGAGCAACGTTTGGTGGTGGAGTTGTCGGCGCTGCAAATGCAATTTGAATTGCTAACTGGAGCATCGCAAAAAGCATGAACACCGCAATAACCTTAAAACCTTTGCGTCGTCTTAGAGTCATTATTAGTCCCTTCTCGATACACGGTCAGCTACCAAATCGCCGTTTGGTGTTGAGAGTTTACTGTTGTTCAAACTTTCGGTCAATCGTTTTATTTTCAATGCTTTACTTCTTGAGGTACTTCTGAAAGAAATCATCCGCGAGCTTGGGATCCAACGTCTTTAGTTTCGAATATTCATCCAGAGCATTTTTCCGATCCCCTAAAGCTACATATGCCAACGCCAGATTATAGTGAGCCTCCGAGTAATCTGGTTTTAGTTTGACTGCTTCTTTAAACGAAGCCGCAGCATCGGCGTATTTCTTGGTTCTAAAATATACAGTACCAAGGTTGTTATGTGTTTCAGGTACCGCGGGCTTTAGAGTAAGTGTTTTCTTATAGGCCTCGATTGCTTTATCAAATTGTTGAGCCCGATATAGCGCAGTTCCGAGACTGTTGTAAGCCTCAAAATAATCCGCTTTTAGAGTTACTGCCTTCTGCAGCGGACCAATTGCCTCGTTGAATTGTCCGCCGTTGTAATAGGCCGTTCCAAGGTTATATTGGGCTTCAGCGAAATCTGGTTTCCCAGTCACTGCCCTTTGAAGTACCTCGACAGCCTCCTGATACTGGCCCAACTTGTTGTAGACAGCGCCTAGATTGTTTAAAGCCTTGAGGTAGTCGGGCCGTAGCCGTATTGCTTCTTTATAAGCATCAACTGCCTTGCGGAAGTTCTCTATTGCCGCTGCTCGGTCCAGAGTTTCACCAAGCTTCACGTAGGCGTAGCCGATATTGTTTTGAGAGACAGCATTATCAGCCCGGCGCCGAATTGATTCTTGTAACTCCACAATAGCCTGACGGAAGTCACCTAGAGCGATAAGCAAGCTGCCAAGATTCGTTCGTGCTTCAACGTAGTCAGGTCGGATTTGCAGCGCTATTCGATATGCAGTAGTCGCGTCTGCGTACTTTCCAGTCATGTAATACGCATTGGCCAGATTGTATTGAACTTCCGCTGAATCAGCTTTTGCCGCTGCGGCTTTTAAAAATGCGTCTAAGGCAGGGTTGTATTGTTCAGTTATGTAATAAGTAGCGCCTAAGTTATTGAGCGAGTCGGCATCATTTGGTTTAAGACGCACTGCACTCGAGAACGCCGCAATCGCGTCCTGATAGCGACCTGCTTTGTAAAGACTCGCGCCAAGGTTGTTGTACGCAACAACGTCGTCGGCCTTCAGGCGAACCGAATTCTGTAATGCAGCAATGGACTCATTTTGTTTGCCGAGTCGATCGTAGGCGTAGCCGAGATTGCTGTAGGCGCCAGCGTTATTCGGCTGCAAACGTACAGTTTGCTCGTAGGCAGCGGCAGCTTCCTCAAAACGATTGAGACTCAAGTATGTGTCACCCAGAGCGTTGTGTGCGTCAGCCCAGTCAGGTTTGAACTGCACTGCTTTCTTGAATGCGTCCAACGCTTCCTGGAAACGATCGGTCGCGCTGTAAGATATGCCAAGATTGAAATGTGCGTCCGCATCATCACCCTTTAATGAAACGGACTTCGTGAAAGCCTCAGCTGCTTCCTTATTCTTATTGAGGCCGAAATAGGCAGCGCCCAGGTTGTTGTAGATAACGGGATCGCTGGGCGTCGACTTTAACGCATTCTGGTAAGCCTCTACTGCCTTAGCGTACTGGCCTAGATCGTAATAGGTATTGCCCTGGTTTTTAAAAGCTTCGGCTTTGTCGCTCTCTGTCAGAGTGTTACTTGCGACTTCTGTCGGTGGTCTTGTTGTTGTCGGTCTTCCCCGATCAGTAGGGTTGTTTCTTGCAATTTCGACTGGCCTCGTAGGTCTGGGCTGACGTTTGACAACCAGCATTGTCGCACCGCCAGTAAGGTCTCGAATTCGAGTGGGTCGCTTGAAAATCACTCCGGAGCCACCCATGATGTCCTGTCCCTGGAATACGTTTGAACCGCCAATATCCTGAAACCACCAGAAGCGACTAGCGGAAACACGCGACGTCAGCTGCAAAAACAGCGGTGCTGTCGCAACCACAAGAGTGATCAAGACCAAAACTTTTTGAGACTTAAGCTTCAAGCGACTCGTGGCGCCTCAAGTTTGTGGTAGCAAACATGATCAAGATTACAAATACGAATGCGTTAACCAACAAGTGCAATCCAAAGTCGACCAGGCTGTGCGCTGCGACTCCTGTGATTGCAAGCACTGCGGAAAAACAGAGCGCACGTTGAAATCGACTCGGCGAAGCCAGGTTCTCTCGCACCCTGCTAAACAAAGAGACCGCGAACCAAATTCCGATCGCTAATCCTATTAGACCACCACTCGAAAGCAGTTCGAGGTAGTCGTTGTGGGCCTCCTGCGGGGTCGTTTTACCGGAGGCATCGTGATAAGCGGTAATCGCTATCCAGTAGCCTCCCATTCCCACGCCAGCAATTGGATGCGCGATAAACATCTTCCAGCTTGCCCGCCATATTTCATTTCTCGTCGCGCCTTGACGTGAGCCTTGGGCTTCCGGGTTTAGTTCTGTGCTTGCGGCGCCAAAACTACTGACCAAACGGTCACCGCCGGTCCAAATGGTTCCTCCAAGAACCACCGCAAGGAGACAGGCAATGAGGGCCACACGGACAAATCTTGAATACGAAGGAGCGGAGATCTTGTCAGTTATCCTGCCGCCAGTTAGTAGCAGCGCCGCTACGACTACTTGCACCAACATGGCTAGAATTCCACCACGCGAATTCGAGAGCACAAGGCCCATCCAGATTGGCAACAACAACGCCACGTAAATAACGACTCGCTCTCGTTTGAGACCTCTCCCGAGACTTAGACCAAGGCCCAGGCCCAAAGCCATCTCCATTAAATAAGCAAAGTGGTTTTTGTTGATGAACTGGCCGAACCCCTGGCCGGGTCTGGTTCGTGGTAGTAAGAAACCGGGTTGCTGCTGAACTGTCTGTCGCAGGATTCCAAACAGTGCACTCGCGACAGCAATGACGATGATGGTGTGAAACAGAATATTGATTCTGCTTTCACTGTTGCAGTAGCGATAGCAGAGCGCGAGGCAAGCCGTGAGCGCCAACATCTGCATAGCAAAAAATTGGGTTTGATACGGATCAGCGCTAAGCGCATTCCAGGGGTTCAACGCTGAGATTGCTGCGTCTGCATTACCTCTTTGAATGGTAATGGTTTGCAGGAAGGCAAAAACGCTGAGGGCCAACATCGAAAGCAAGATACCTTTGGAGCCCCCTATACGCGCTTCACCACTCAATAAACTCTCGACTATTGCAATGATAGAGATAACACAAACCGCCGAAACAAAGGCGGCTTTCCACCACTGCTCAGCTGTGCCGTAGGGAAGGGCGCTCCCGATCAACAGCAACAGTAGGCAATAGAACAC
>JBKPQV010000836.1:0-9740 GCA_046734235.1 Acidobacteriota bacterium | reverse complement strand
CTTGTGCCCCTTCAGCTGAAGCAGGACGACATTGCGGGCGCGACCATCGCAGTTGTTAAAGACGGCAAAGTGCTTCTGGCGAAGGGATATGGTTACGCAGATGTTGAAAAGAAGAAGCCTGTCTCCGCACAAGAAACCTTGTTTCGACCAGGGTCGGTGTCAAAACTATTTACGTGGACCGCAATCATGCAGTTGTATGAACAGGGAAAACTTGATCTCGATCGGGACGTAAATGCTTATCTCGATTACAAGATCCCTGACGCTTTTGGAAAACCGATCACTCTTAAAAACATAATGACCCACACGCCAGGTTTTGAAGAGCAGATCAAGGATTTGTTTCAGGTAGGAACCACCAGTCCTAATCTTGGTCAATATCTGAAAACGCATATTCCCATTCGTATCTACCCGCCAGGAACTGTTCCTGCTTATTCAAACTATGCGACCGCGGTTGCCGGCTATATCGTAGAACGCGTTTCAGGACACCCTTTTGAGGAATACATCAACGAGAACATTTTCAAGCCGTTGAATATGACCCACTCAACATTCGCGCAGCCACTGCCATCGAATTTGGCTTCCTCGATGTCGAATGGTTACCGGCTGGGCTCGGATGACGCGCAGCCCTTTGAAGTGGTCAATCCATTTCCAGCGGGGAGTTTGAGTAGTAGTGGCGTCGATATGGCCCAGTTCATCATCGCCCATCTGCAGGACGGACAGCTTGGCGAAGCGCGAATACTCAAGCCAGAAACAGCACAATTAATGCATAGCCGTTTGTTCGCGCTGGATAACGCTGCGAATGCGATGTGCTATGGCTTTTACGAAGAGACGCGCAACGGACATCGAATCATCGGCCATGGCGGGGATACCGTATTTTTCCATAGCGACTTACATCTCGTGCTCGATCAAAAGGTCGGATTCTTTATTTCTTATAACAGTGCCGGAAAGGGCGGTAACGGTAGAGTCAATCTATGGAGAGCGTTTCTTGATCGTTACTTCCCATTTACAGAGCCAGCAGCAACTTCCACGACCGCAAAAGAAGACGCGAAGGCTGTTTCCGGTACGTACACATTGAGTAGGCGAAGCGACACGTCGTTCCTGAAGACGGCTACGATCTTAGGGCAATTCACTGTAGCGCCTGTTGGTGAAGGTGACATCGAAGTGGCGCAACTCACCGGGCCCAACGGCAAGCCATTACGTTGGCAAGCGATCGCGCCAATGACATTTCGTGAACGAGACGGTACGGACAAGCTCGTATTCAAGCCAGATGAAAGCGGCCACATGCAACTGGTCTTACCTTATCCATTTTTCATAGGTCAAAAGGTAAGCGTGCTTCAGAACGGAAAACTTCTTTTGGTAGTTCTCGGAGTGTCGCTCGGACTAATGCTCTTGACCTTAATACTTTGGCCTGTCGCGTGGTTTGTGAGATGGCGCTTCGATCGTCGATTGGATCTGACTCCAATCGAAAAGATCCTGCGCGTGGTTGTCAGGGTCGTGTTTCTCCTGGACATCGTCTTTGTCGGCGCTTTATTTGGCTTGGTTGCCTATGGTCTGACACATTTGGAGGTTTTTAGCGATCGAGGCAATACGTGGTTTCACCTGATTCAAGTGGTTGGTGTCGTGGGTGCCGTGGGCATTATCTTCGCAGTTATCAACGCGGGGTTAGCCTGGATTAGCAAACGAAGGAGTATTTGGGGCAAACTACAAGCCACGTTAATGTTGCTGGCATGTCTTGGAGTGTTATGGTTCTCCCTCGCCGGTAATCTATTGCACTTTTCTTCGACTTACTAGATGTAGCAGCTTTGCAAAAAAAGCGGACACACAGTTTAACCGGTATGACACCACCGGCTTTAGCCGCGTGGAGAATCAATTTAGTTGCTACCAACGGCGACACTCCTCGATCTGCGCGCGGCTGCGCCGCGCGAGCTGACTTGGGGGAGGCTGTACTAGGGAAGAAGTTGATACTCCACGTGGGCTGAAGCCGGTGGTGTCTCGCCGGCTATCCGGGACGATCGCTTTTTGTGAAAGCCAATAACAGCAACCCAAAGCGGAAACTATGCAAGGACTAGCAAGAGTGGAAACTACAAAGCGAATTCGTCCGGACATCAGGCAGATTACCCGAATGGTGCCGGCAACTGGAAACTTGGTCCAGGGCCAGTCCGAACTGGCTATCAACTCCGATCTAGCCAAGGCTGCGAGTGAATTGATCAGCGCCAGTAGAAATCACTACAGCCCTGCAGAAGGAGTTAGCGAGTTGCGTGAGGCGGTAGCAAAGAAGATTTCTCTCTTCAACAAAATCGAGGTTGATCCAAAAGCCATACCTTTGCAATTGATGATTACCCCGGGCGCTACTGCAGCGCTAATAGCAATCGCGCACACGCATTTGAAAGGTTACTCGGCCCTGGTTTTTGAACCGTACTACCCATATCACCGAAGAATAGTTGATGAGTTGGGTGGACAGACAAATGTCCTACCTTTGCGCGGTGAGAATCTCGAGTTGGACGTCGAGGAGTTAAGAATTCGGTGTCGTGAATGGAAAAATCGTCCCCAATTTCCATTGAAGGCAATTATCGCGTGTAGCCCGGCAAACCCGACAGGCAAGGTCTTTACTCAAGCTGAGCTCGAGGCAATTGCAGAGGTTTGTCAGGAACTCGATCTGCTTTGCATCGCCGATGAAGTTTATGAACACTACGTGGTTGGCGATCGCCAGCACATTTCAATAGCGACATTCCCTGGTATGTATGAACGAACCATAACTGTCAATTCGTTTTCCAAGTCGTGGAACATTTCGGGCTGGCGCCTCGGATACGTGTATGGAACACCTGAACTGATCGCACCCATCAACAATGCTAACAACGTTTTCTATGTGTGTTCGCCCACTCCGCTCCAATTAGCATTGTCAGAAGTATTGATGTCGGATCCTGATTACTACGGAGCATTGCGGGAACGATTCACGGCAAAGCGTCAGACTGCAGTAACTGCGCTGGTTGAGGCAGGCTTTCGTATCTACGACTCGAGTTCAGCTTTTTACGTATGGGCCAGGATACCGGAGGGTTATGGCGATGCTATGAATTTCAATGAAATGTTAATAAGCAAAGGTGTTGCAGGTGTCCCGGGTAGCGCTTTCGCTGATAGCGAACAGCATGATAACTACATGCGAATGTGCATTGCTCGCGAGGATGACATCCTCACGGGCGCTCTCGAAAAAATTCGGAAGGCCGTTTCTGGTTAATCCAAATCAATCAAAAATGATGAAGCCCCGTTCCTTTGTTGTTCTTCTCTGTTTCATACTGCTTTGTTTCAAGGTAAGCGCGCTAGCTCTCCAGGCAACAGCCCCAGCGCCAACAGCCAAACCTCCCGCTGCCCCAACCCGATGGCGTTCCTTAATCGGTGAGTACGAAAGAGACGGTGAGAATGTAATTGTTCTTGAAGATGCTCAGAAGCTTGTTGCACTGTTCAAGCGAACCGAACGAGCGGAGCTGCGTGAGATCTCAAGAAATGTTTTTGCATTTGACAAGAATGGGAGTCGAGCGGGCGAACGAGCTGAATTTACAAAAGACGCACGTGGAAGAGTTCTTGAACTAAAGGTTGGCAATGTCGCTTATAAGCGGAAACCACTTGGCCCGGAAGAAGGCGCAACCCAACTCAAGGTCGAACCTTTGCGTCCTGTCCCTGAATTACTAAAAGAAGCACGGACTGCATCGCCGCCAAACGAAACCGGCGACTTCTTACCGACCGATTTAGTTGAGTTGAAGAAACTCGATCCGGCGATCAAACTCGACGTGCGTTACGCATCTACCAACAATCTATTTGGAACGGTGTTTTACTCTCAGCCGCGAGCGTTTATGCAACGCGCACCGGCCGAAGCCCTGGTGAGGATTAATCAAAAACTCAAAAAGCTTGGGTATGGACTTCTGGTGCATGATGGTTACCGCCCCTGGTTTGTTACCAGGGTGTTTTGGGATGCCACGCCAGACGACAAAAAACTTTTTGTCGCGGATCCTTCAAAGGGCTCGCGTCATAATCGTGGCTGCGCAGTCGACATAACTCTCTATGACCGAAAGACCGGTAGGCCCATTGAAATGGTGAGCACCTACGACGAGACCACGGATCGTGCGTATCCCAATTACCCAGGTGGTACCTCACTGCAGCGTTGGCATCGCGATCTACTCCGTTCGGCAATGGAAGCTGATGGCTTCACCGTGTTTGAAGCCGAATGGTGGCACTTTGATTACAAAGACTGGCAGAAGTACCGGATCGGCAACATTCCTTTTGAACAAATTGGACACTGAACCCGGCGAGCTTGGTGCTTTGTGCTTTGAGCCTTCGCTAGTGTGTCTCCGATTAAAAAAGCTCGAAGGCCGAAGTACTAAGCAGAAAGTGCAAATCGCTATGATAAAAGTCATTGCAATAATTAGCATTTTTCTCGGCGCGGCAGTTTTGCAACCCGCGTTTGCTCAGCAACCAGCGCCCGCGGCTTCACCGACACCGAGCTTTGAACTCAAAATCGATTTCAATCGGCGCGTTACAATGCGTGATAAGGTCGAGCTGTCAGCAGATGTCTACCGTCCAAAAGCTCCGGGTCGATTCCCTGTAATTCTTAATCGCACGCCTTACACAAAGACCGGCGGCAGTCTTTACCAACTCGCTCAATACTTTGTGCCACGCGGTTATGTTGTAGTGACAATGGATGTTCGTGGTCGGGGTGATTCTGACGGCGTCTTCGAACCTTATCGAAATGACGCTCAGGATGGCTACGACGCTATTGAGTGGTGTGCTGCGCAGGAATGGTCCACCGGAAAAGTCGGCACCCTGGGTGGTTCGTATAACGGTGCGATCCAGTGGTTGACTGCCGTGAAACAGCCTCCTCATCTCGCCGCAATGATTGTCCTTGCTTCTCCTTCGGATCCATTTGTTGAATGGCCGACTGGTCAGCCGCTACCAATCGACATCAGTTGGTATCACTTCACCTCGGGTCACGTGTTGCAAAACATGGGGGCAGTCGACTGGAAGAAGCTCTATGAGCACCTGCCGCTAATAACGATGGACGAAGCTATGGGACGGCCCAATCGATTCTGGAAAGAAGAGGTGCAGCATTCGAAGTTGGATAGTTGGTGGGAAGATCTTCGTTATCAAAACAAATTCGACCGTATCAAGATCCCGGTCCTCAACATTTCGGGCTGGTACGACGACGAGCAAGTTGGCACACCTTTGAACTATATCGGCGTCACGACGAAGGGCGCAGCTAATGTTCGCGGCAGCCAAAAGTTACTAATAGGGCCATGGCCGCACGCGATCAATTCATCTACGAAACTCGGTCAAATCGATTTCGGTAAGAGCGCCGTTATCGATATGAATGCTTACTGGTTACGCTGGTTTGATCATTGGTTGAAGGGAACTGACAGCGGCTTTCTGAAAGAACCGCCAGTACGTATTTTTATCATGGGTGAAAATGTCTGGCGTGATGAGACCGAATGGCCCATCGCGCGAACACAGTGGACCAAATACTATTTCCACAGCAACGGTAAGGCTAACACCTTGTCAGGCGATGGCACTCTTTCTATAACTGCGCCCGCAAGTGAGCCAACGGATAGCTATTCGTATGACCCTGCTAAGGCAACGCCGTACATTACGGATCCGAGTTTTGCGCAGGTGGGAGGACCAGATGATTACCGTAGTGTAGAGGAGCGATCTGATGTACTCGTGTATACAAGTGACCCTCTGATTGAAGACATGGAAGTGTGTGGGCCCATCCGGGTTCAGTTGTCGGCAGCGTCGTCAGCTCGTGATACGGATTTTATGGCAAAAATCCTCGACGTATGGCCCAACGGTTTTGCTCAACGACTTAATGATGGCATGGTACGTGCGCGTTTTCGTGGAGGAATGGACAAACCGTCGCTAATTGACCCCGGCAAGGTGTACCAATACGATCTTGATCTTTGGAATACGTGCCAGTTGTATCAAAAGGGACATCGGGTTCGCATTGAGATCGCTTCAGCCGCGTTTCCAAAATACGATCGCAATCTCAACACCGGCGAGGTCTTAGGGATGACGGCAACTATGCAGGTTGCACAACAAAAGATCTATCACGATCGCGACCATCCATCGTATGTAGTTTTACCGATCATTCCAAAGAAACCGTAAAAAGACTCGCCACTAACTGGAAAGAACAAGTAGGGAAGGGTGGCCAGCCACCCTTCCCTACTTGTTCTTTCCAAGTTAGTAATTTCTACTTAAGGTCCACCTTTACCGGCTTAACTTTCCAAACTCGATCACAGTACTCCTGGATTGAGCGATCAGACGAAAAGTAACCCATGCGGGCGACATTCAGGATCGACTTCCTGGTCCATTCTTCTGTATCGGCAAACGCCTCGCTGACTTTATTCTGCGCGTCCAGGTAGGATTGAAAATCCGCCAGTAAGAGATACTCGTCACGCTCCAGCAATGAATTGATCAGTGGGCGAAACAATTCACGATCGCCATTCGAGAATGCCCCGTCAGAAATCAGATCGATGACCTCACGGAGTTGCGCGTTTGAATTGTAATAATCCCGCGGCGCGTAACCGTGCGATTTCAATTCCATCACTTCTGCAGCATTCAACCCAAAAAGAAAGAAATTGTCGGCGCCAACAGCATTGCGGATCTCAATGTTTGCTCCGTCTAACGTCCCGATTGTCAGTGCTCCATTGAAAGAAAACTTCATGTTTCCCGTACCAGAAGCCTCTTTGCCGGCAGTTGATATTTGTTCGGAGAGATCCGCCGACGGGTAAATCGGCTGAGCGTTTTTCACGTTGAAGTCGGGCATAAACACGACCTTCAATTGATCTCCGACAGATTGGTCACTATTAATGACCTCAGCGACTGAGGTGATTAATTTGATAATTAGCTTCGCGATCGCATAGCCAGGAGCTGCTTTGCCAGCAAAGATGAACGTACGAGGTGCAGTGCGGAAGGACGCATCCGCTTTTAGCATTCGATACAACGCTATGACATGCAATATGTTCAGATGCTGCCGTTTGTATTCATGTAATCGTTTTACCTGAACGTCGAATAGCGAATCGGGATTTACCACAATCCCGGTGCGTTGTTTTATTAAGCTTGCCAGGAAAGTCTTATTCCCTCGTTTTACCTGCCGCCACTTTTCATGGAAATCAGGGTCGCCAACAAACCCTTCCAGCTTTCGCAGTTCGTCGGCATGACGAACCCACTCATTGCCGATTGAACTCGAAATCAATTCCGCTAATTTCGGATTGCTAAGCACAATCCAACGCCGCGGCGTTACTCCGTTGGTGACGTTTTGAAACCTATCGGGATAAAGATCATAGAAATCACGCAGGACGCTACTTTTCAGGAGATCGCTATGTAATGCAGCCACACCGTTAATTACACGACTACCGACTGTGGCCAGATGGGCCATGCGGACATATTTCTGATCGTTTTCAGCTATTAACGAAACACGCTGGAGTTTCTGATCATCACCGGGAAATTTGTTTCGTACTTCATCGAGAAAACGCCGGTTGATCTCATAAATGATTTCCAGGTGGCGTGGAAGCAAATCTCTAAAAAGCGGCAAAGGCCACGTCTCGAGTGCTTCTGGAAGAAGGGTGTGGTTAGTGTAACTAAAGGTCTGTTGCGTGGTGTCCCAGGCTGTATCCCAATCGATGCCGCGCGTATCTACGAGCAGCCTCATGAGTTCCGCAACCGCGATTGATGGATGGGTATCGTTTAACTGGACTGCGAAATACTTGTGAAACTCTTCAGGCTTGTTTCCTGACAGATCGTTGATAAGCAACATGTCTTGCAGGGAGCACGACACAAAGAAGTACTGTTGTTCCAGTCGTAACTGCTTCCCTTGATTCATGGTGTCGTTCGGATAGAGGACCTTGGTGATTGTCTCGGAGGCTACCTTTTCTTCCACTGCCCGGTAGTAATCGCCGACGTTGAACGCTTCAAAGTCGAACGATTCTGTCGCTTCTGCTTTCCATAGTCGTAATAGATTTGCGTTGCCCACTTGATAACCAACTACCGGTGTGTCGCACGCTATGCCTTTAACAACGCGGTGCGGTGCCCAATGAACGCGCAAGCGTCCGCCTTCACCTTGAACTGTCTCGGTACGCCCTCCAAAGCAAACATCAAAACTGATTTCTGGTCTGCGAATCTCCCATGGATATCCCGGAGATAACCATTTGTCGGTAACTTCGACCTGCCATCCATCATGGATCTCTTGATCAAAGATCCCGAATTCATAACGAATGCCGTAGCCGATGGCCGGTACCTGTAGAGTGGAGAGCGATTCGAGGAAACAAGCTGCGAGCCTGCCTAGACCTCCATTTCCTAAACCTGGCTCCTCTTCCTGATCAATGAGCACATCCAGATCGAGGCCGATTTCTTTGGTGGCGCTTTTGACCTGGTCATAAATGCCAAGATTGATCAGGTTATTGCCGAGTTGTGGGCCAATTAGGAATTCAGCTGAAAGGTAAGAAACTACTCTTACATCGCTTCTCATCAACGTGCGAACGGTCCTGATCCAGTGATTGAGGAGTCGATCCCGAACAGTGAAGGCAAGCGCCATGTACCAGTCGTTGCGAGTGGCTATTTCGGGTAAACGGGCCTGGCTATAGAAGAGATGATCAATCAAGTCCTCTTTTATCGCGACTGTGCTTAGTTCAGAAAGGGGATCGGGGTCAGGTATGGCCCCATTTGGAGATTCGTTTTTCATTTGGATTTGATTTTCTCCTAGCGGGGGAAATGAAAGCAAAGGTGACGGGGCTCGGGTCTTGGGCTTTTGGTCTTGGGACTTTGGTCTTTGGACTTTGATCTTCGGTCTTAGTGGCTTGCGATTGGTGCGATCAAGATGGATGAACACGCGCATCCAAGATCCAAGACCTAAGTCCCAAGACCTAAGTCCCAAGACCAAAGGCCAAGACGCAAGTCCTCACCTTGTAGCTACGCCGCTTTCGCCTTATTATGCCGCCATCTCAGAGGAGTCCCTGGTGAAGTTAACGGTCCGCACATTTTTCGTTCTTCTGTTTTGCCTCGTTGCATTGAACCAGGTATCAGGACAAGTTCGACAGACAGCCGACCAGAAAGAGGCGGCTGCATCCACGATCACTCCAGCACCTGAAACTGTTACAACCAACGAAAAACCTGCCGAGTCGCCGATATTTATTTTCCTCGTTGACGGCCGTAAATTACAAGTTCAAGAAGTAAACGAAACCAACGATGGTGTCTGGTATCGACAAGGTAGCGTGACGACATTGATCGACCGAAGTCGCGTATCAAGAATCGAACGCGCTTCCGACATAAAACCAAAGTCAGATTCTGAAGATCAGCAGGAGAGTACGCGTTGGACGCTGGCGGATGCTAGGAAAGTACAGGAATTCTTCTTAACTAAGTTTGGCCGGCCGTTACCAACATCAGCAGTGGGCCAATCCAGTTTGCATGATCGTTGGGGACTCGATCATCGACAGGGAATGGATGTCGGTCTTCACCCTGATAGCGCTGAAGGCATCGCACTAGTGGCTTTTTTGCGAGCAGAAAAGATTCCGTTCATGGCGTTCCGAACTGCGATCCCTGGAGTGGCTACAGGACCACACATTCACGTCGGCTATGCATCTCATCGAAAATAGGAATAGGTCGAATTGGTGACCCCTCCTTGGAGTGCGGTGGCCCGGCGCCGCGGGGTTACAGCGGATCTAGTGGGTGTTTTCTGGGGGCGGGGGATAGAGGGAGTTAAGGCTGTTTTG
>JBKPQV010000835.1:0-8987 GCA_046734235.1 Acidobacteriota bacterium | reverse complement strand
CGCGGAACACTTGCGTGTTGCGCTAACACTCGATTCGCTGCACGACGAATTAGTGTGGTCGGTAAAATCGTCGCTTCGGGTCCTTCAACCGCGTCAACAATGCCAATCGTCTCGCCGGCTTGATTTACTGCGACGCCACCGATGTTTCTTGAGGAAAGGCGCGGCGATTTCCCCCTAACCCTTGCAAGACCACCGCCAGCTGGTGCTTGCTTAATCGACTCAATCCTTCCAGAGGTAGTTCCCATTCGGACATACAAACTTCCTGCGGCCAGAGGTTGACTGGAGTCAGCTGGCTCAGGATTAAGCACAACTACGTCTTCTCCTTCGTCGATCTGCTTGACCTTGGCTCGTTCACTGACTTCAAGACTCGTTTCAGCCAAACGCAATATTGACAGGCCGGTTGCGCCGTCCAATCCCACGTATTCAGCTTTGAGTCTAATGCCATTTGGCCCAATAACTTCGAGATCCGGAGAGCCAAACATTCCGCCTCTAAATGGGAACGTTGATGGAACTGCATTAGGTACGGATGGTGCGACGGTCGCTCTGCCTGCTTTCACCTGTGGCGGAAAGCCCGGCGAAAAGACTGATGGGCCAAACTCAACTTCGGCTTCTGGCAACCACGCTACAATTGTGCGACCGTCGTCCATTGCCAAACCTGCAATGATGTTCGTATGGACATCGTCAGTGAGATTAAAGGCCTCACCAAATCCAGCGATTGCTTCAACCGGCTGAGATGATCGAAGCAACATGCGAAACATCTTCAAGCTATTCAACCGATGGACGATCGTTACCACTTGAGTCGTAGCCGTACGATCTGTTTGTGTCGTGCCGGTTATTGCACGAGGGGGCTTCTTCGTAGTTGGAGTTTGCGCAGACAGCGGAACTGACAGACAGCCAATCACTGCCACTCCCAAAACCATTTCAATAAATCTAGTCCGCGACATAGGCTTAATGTTGAGTCTACCAAACGCCTTTCTGAGCGTATGACGTCGCAGTTGGAACTACACGCTGTGAACCAAAGGTTACAGTTGGTACTGAAATTGTCCGTGGATTTCCTTGGCCGTCGAATACTGAAAGCTTCAATGGTTGATGCGACGTGTCTACCGAAAATGCTTGTTGTGCTATGGACCCAGGTAACCGAATAACCGGGGCCTTCTCGCTGGCAATATCTTTTGTCGCAAAGGGTCGAATGATGGTATTCCCAGATACTCTATTTCTTTTCTGGCTTGACTTTTCACTTTGTGAGCCGGTTACAACCGCAACTTGCCGTTGTTCAGTTCCGGCCGTTGGTGAAGGTAGTGGCTGGACTTTATTCTCCTTCGAACCGCCAACTTGATCATTAGTACCCCGGCTTTCGGCTACATTAGTTTCGGTCTTAGGTGTTAGATACTGTCGCACACCAACGACAGCTCCTATCATTAGCAGCAGTGCAAAACCGACCGCAGCACTCTTTTGCCCCACCGACCACATCCCAAAACTAAAATAAGAGCTTGAGTGGCCGTTTTCTCGAGCCAGGCGAGAACGAAGACGAAAATCAAAATCCGCAGGCGCGGAAACTGTTCCCAGGCTGCCAACGATTTGCCTCAACTTCATCTGTTTTTCATTAAAGTCGCGGCAATCATTGCACTCAGCCAAGTGCTCTGAAACAGCCGCACCAGATTCCTCACCTAACATGATTTCGTCTAGTTCGCGACGAATTGTTCCACAGTCTAATTTACTCATAACCTTTTACACTCAAAGATAAGCCGTCATTTTTTCGCGCAGGAAACCTCTTGCCCGACTGATTCTGGATTTCACCGTTCCTTCGCTTGTCTCCAGAATCTTCGCAATCTCATCGTAGCTTCTGCCATCCACATCCCGCAGGATCAACGGTGCACGATATTTTTCCGGCAACGTACCAATTGCCCGTTGCACCGCGTTTCGACGCTCTACGTCAACGAGTTCAATATCCTGCAGTGGTCGTTCATCAGGGGGATTAAACTCTCGCGCCTCCGATCCATCAGACGACTGAAAGAAACCTGTGAGCGATATCAATTTCCTACGTTTTCGTTTTCGCAGTTCACTAATCGCGAGATTGGTCGCGATCCGGTAAATATAGGTTGAAAACGCATAGCTTCGTTGATACCGATCAGCAGCCCTATAGACACGCACAAATGTTTCCTGAGCAAGGTCAACAGCGCCATCGTAATCATTAGTCATCCGGTAGATATAACTCGTAATCTGGTTTCGATATCTGCTCACCAACTCCGCAAAAGCATCCTGATCCCCGGTGCGCGTTGCTTCCAGCAGAGCATGATCAGACGTCGTGTCCTCCAATGCGTCCTGTTGGACAGTTGGGGCAAAGCCCAACTCATCGATCGTCGTTAGCGTATTCATCAGGGCAGGCAGGCTCGCTATTTGACTCAAGGATCCACTCTACTTGGTCTCGAGAGTTGATTCTTCCAACTCCCGTGGGCTCAACAAATGTGCGCGGCCTTCCGGGCAACAATTATACCCATACCCGTGACCGCCCGCAGTTAATACACGCCTTGGTTTGGGAGGGGTTCCCCAAAGATCCGAATTTCAGATTGCAGATTTCAGATTGTTTTCACTAATTTTGGATGTTTGGGGAGTTGGAAGGCAGGTTTCTGAGAGTAAGCTCTCAGACCTTGGAGTAACAATCGGAAATCTGCAATCTGAAATCTGAAATTCCCAGGCTCAGGCTTCAGGAGTATTAAAGATTGCCTCGTCGACTTTTGACCCATAGGTGACGGTAAGGACCTGAATCTCCTGAGTTTGGCGGCCGTCCTCGAGTAAGATGCTGTGATAAGGCAAGAGCGTCTGTTGAACCGCTCGATAATCCGAAAATTTCCGAGTGAACTTTATCGGAGTTGCCCCAGCATTTCCCGCCTCCTCATATTCCAACCACAGCACTCTCAGCGTTCGCGTACTGATGTAATACTTGGTCTTGCGCTTCTCTTTGTCTACGAGGTCAACAACGTAAAGATCGAGCCCCTTCTGCTGTTCCTTGCCGATGAGGGTGATCGTGGATCCGTTCTCTTTGTATCGCAGAAGCGCATCAATGCTATGAAGGTGTTGGGACAGGAAACTTGCGGCAGCGTCCTGTCTCGGCGTGAAAGCGGCTCCATTGATCAGGCCAAACAGTTTTCCCCCACCAAAGATGAGCGAGTACTCCATCGTAGGCAATTTCTGATCGAGTCGGATCTTGTCTTTGTCCTGGCTTTCGCCTCGAACAAATCTCCGCTCATAGTTTGCCTCTTCCGGGTTTCCCTCGGCGTTATATCGCGTGATTTTGCCGCGCTCGACGCCGTTTCGGCGAATGTGTTCAAGCGCGGGACGGCTCCCGTAAACCAGAATTACCGACTCGACTATCTGGTCGACCGTAAATGTTTTGTCATCAGCTGAGTACGTGCGAGCGCTAGCTTGAAAGGTAGGGAGGATGATGAGCGCACACAAAATGACTGGGGCTATTAGTCGACGAATCAAATAATGCTTCTCCTTGGATTCAGATCTGCGATCACTGCTGTTAGCTGGGGAAAGCTGCCGTATAGAGGGCGAATTGTAGCACACGACCTCAAAAAAGCAGGTAACGCGTCTAGTCCAGTTGATTGATGCATATAAGTTCGTCGTCAGATGCCTGAAAGCCCCTGGACACAATCGTACGCTGACGTTTGACAACCCTCCGGCCCCCTAGTATTTTCCTTCGTTTTCGTTGTGCCAGCAGTTCTTAATTATCGGTATTAAGAAAGCGTCTGGCCGGCGTTTATCGGCTGTTGAGGTATCTGCAGGAAAGGAACTTTTGAAGAATATGAAGCGTGTAGGAGTTTTGGTAGGTCGGGAGAAGACGTTTCCCGAGGCAATCATCAAAGGCATTAACGACCGTGGCAATGGTGCTGTCGTGGCCGAATACATCAAGCTCGGTGGCATTCTTTATGACGACCCACCGAAGTATGACCTGGTAGTCGACCGTATTTCACATGAGGTACCATTTTATCGGGCGACCCTTAAACGAATGGCCCTTGAAGGCACAGTGATCATCAATAACCCTTTTTGGTGGTCAGCTGACGACAAGTTCTTTAACTATTCCCTGGGCCGCAAGCTTGGCGTTGCGATTCCCAAGACTGTGTTGCTTCCTCAAAAGGACTACATAGAAGGAATCATCAGCGAGAGCTTAAGAAATCTTGAGTTTCCGCTCGATTGGCAGGGAATCATTGACTATGTTGGTCTACCGGCTTTTCTCAAGCCCTTCGATGGTGGTGGTTGGAAGAATGTTTCGAAGGTCAACTCACTGGAAGAGCTTTGGACGGAGTTCGACAAAAGTGGAACGCTCTGTATGACACTCCAGGAGTCTATCGACTTCGATCAGTTTGTCAGATGTTATTGTGTTGGACAGGAAGAGGTCATGATCATGGCCTACGATCCGCGCAAGCCTTACTTATCTGGAGAGCAGTACATTCACAATCCGGATTACCTTGCTCCGGAGCTCGCGGATCGAGTTCGGAAGGATGTCCGCACCCTGTGTACCGCTCTGGGTTACGACATCAACACCGTTGAGTTTGCGATCAAAGATGGCGTTCCTTACGCAATCGACTTCATGAACCCGGCACCCGATGCCGAGCTGGCTTCCGTCGGTGAGTTCTATCATCAGTGGATCACAGAGGCCGTAATCAATTTGGTATTCAAGCGTTTGGGTGAGACTCGCGAGACTTCCAGGTATCGTTGGGATGCGCTGCTCAATCCCGAACCATCACGCGCCTACGCGGTTGCTTCGGCCACCGAGCAACAAAATCGAACGATTACACCGAAGGCAAATGCTGAATCGGGTGAAGCCGCTGTTGGAAAGACTAGCACCACTGCAAAGAAGAGAGCACCAGTACGAAAGAAGAAGAGCTAGACGAAAGGCGAGACACCCCCGGCTTCAGCCGGGTGGGGTTTCAATCTCCTTACTACGATTCGAGATATCCTATGTCCTGCGCACGGCTAAGCCGTGCGATAGAGCTTTTGGGAGCTTGTGCTAGTGAAGAAATTGAAACTCCACGCGGCTGAAGCCGGTGGTGTCTTACGCAGCTGTAGGTGCTTTTGAACGATTAAATAGAAGTCGACTTACTATCAAAGCGAGCAACCAAACTATCATTGCCGACGAAGCCAGTGACCAACCTGCGCTGCTCAATAACGGGTCAACAATACCTCCTAAAAGCGCCAGCAATACACCGCCATTAATGACTCGAGGCGACCACCGGCGAACTTGCGTGACATGCTGAAGCCAGTTAATCCGTCGCAGTTCAGTGGCGAGATACTCTTCATCATTATTGAGCAGCATGTAGTAATCGCTTTCGCGTCTCGCATATCGAGCCAAAGCCTGTTCTGAAGTGACAAGCGCTGCTTCCTGGTAATGATGAATCACGTGAGCCAACTTCCCTTCACGCAGCGCTAAGTCCGCAAGTCCCAGTCGAGCCTTGTAGTTTCCGCCGTCAAGATCGACCGTCTTCTGTAGTGTCTGTCGAGCCTGGCGCGCATCGCCACACTCTAAAAAACTTTCCCCGATCAAAGGCAACAAGACTAAATCGTCTTTAGCGCGAATTGACGCTAAGCGTAAGGCTGCGCGAGCCCGCGACAGCAGTCGCGCATCCGACTGCGCACTTGCTTGTGAGCGAAGCAGCCGCGCGAAGTCATACATTAGCCACGCGCCTTTGGGCCGCACGTTTAAGGCCCTTCTAAAAGCTTCACCGGACTCTCTTAGGCGGCCAGCGACTCGAAGTTCGTTACCCAGGCGCCTTAATAAATGTGACCGCTCTAATTCCTGTGATGACGACTGCTCGGTACTCGCTTCATTCCGGTGTTTTGACTTGCCACCAACTTTGTAGTCAGGTTGCGTCGCATCGAGAATGTCATCTGAGGCGAGTTGCGACAGCTGTGTTTTGCGATTTACAAAACTTGGGTCACTGAGGTAGTCGCGAAGATCCCGGCTGCGATTGTCTAGTTTGTCTTCGTGAACGCAAGGCAATAACTGACGAATAAGGCGACGATAAGCTTCCCCACCTGAGGCAATGATAAACTCCTTGCCTTTGCCATTGATTTGCGTCCGATATCGATACCTGACACTGCCGCCGCGACGTAGAGTTCTAACTGCATTGGTCTCGACTGTTTCAAAATCCGAAACCAGTAGTTGTTTAGTCTTACCTAAAATGGACCGCAACAAGAAATAACCAGGACTTCGCCGTCTAATTGAGACTCCGTCAAAAACAATCAGATCGTTTAGTGCAAGAATAGGAACTACAATCAATATCGTTCCAATTAGGATAAGGGCTAACGTATCGTAATGAGCACGGAGTAGAAGCGCAGCAATGAAAGCAAAAACGCTGGCAAGTGCCATGTAAGGCCCAGGTGAAACGCGTACCCATGACCTGGCAGGCCGTTTGTGTTGAGCCGTTAAATCCTTCGCCTCAGCAATTGCTGACAGTCCCTCAATTTCTTTGCTTTCGTTCATCGATTTACTGTCAAAAGTTGCGGACAATCGATTGGAACTTCGAGCGAGAAGGTGCCTCTGGTCGTTCCGGGTTCAGTGTAACGTAAGTCTGCTAATTGAACGAGCGTTTGCTTGGCACAATCTTGATCAGACAATTTCGCAACTGGAAAGCGAGCGAAGCCAAGGAAAATTTTTGCTCGGCGGTCATTTCTAGCCTCTGCAAGGGCCTTGCCTAACTCAGGACCTGTTTTCTCGTAACGAATGGTTCTCGCGGCACTGGCACCCAGTTTCAAGTCAAACCGATACGTAGCTTTGTCAGTCTCAAACACACAATCCCAGGCAAACGGATTGGCAAGCGTAGGCATGGCTGCTAGTCGAGCGATCTTCTCATTAGGCTGTGCAATGAGCGTTGCCTGTTCAAAACCTTGTGTTAGTGCCCGCGAATGCGCAAACATCAAACCCATCCAATATATGACCACCAAAGCAAGCGCTGTTAAAGGGACCTTTGACCCAAAACGTTCACCAACATTCTTCATTGACATTGCGATTACTACTCCGATCATCAACAACCATGCGATCCGTATAAGCCAGGCATTTGGGAGGTTGTCGCTGCGTGGGCTAATGACAATCAGTGCCGTTAGCGCCATGCCCACCAAAAGCCAAACGATGCGATTGCTAACGGTCTTCCTGGACAAAAGGAAACAAGCACTACCGAGAAGTAGCCAAATGAGCGGGTCAACAATAAAAACCAGGTCGCCATAGAACCAGGTGGAATCCCATGGCAACAAGGGACGAATCCCATAACTATTCGTCCAATCGAGAAGTGGATGAGTAAACGAAACTATTAAGGAAACGCACAGCAAATTAAGAAACTTAACTCGTGGCAGCCTTCCTCTTATTCGCGAAAGAAGGAGATCAATTAGAAAGAAGAGTACTGGCAAGATAATCGCTAGCGCGAGGACTCCGACTAAAGCGTGGGTTATACCTCTATGATGATGAAGAAAAGTCCAGCGGTCACCAAACAACAGCACTACGATATCGGCGTCGGGCGCATTAGCGGCAAGTACGCAAAGCGTTGCGGCTCCGGGAGACAACCTTTCCAGTCCTGATTTCGCAGCTGCCAGGCCGACCAGCGAGTGGGTAAGGTTGTCCATTAACCGGAGTAGAACTTACGACTTGTGACTTCTAACCTATCCTAGTGTTGGGGACTCAGGTGGGAGGAGCGCAAAGCGCTCAGGATCGAGCTTCTGCAGTTCAGTAGCTGCTTCTCGTGCGGCTGATGACGCCGGGAGCGGTTTATCGTCCTTGCCTTTTGCCTTTCGCGAAGCATCCACCAGGTTGAAAAGCGTGTCGGCAGCCTCTTTCTTCTTGCCTTGCTTCTCATAGACTTTCGCTACCCGCAAATTGGCAGTTTCGGCGGTAACTGTAGGACTGTTCAGTTTAGCTAATTCGTTATAGATCTGGATGGCTTCGTCTAACTTGCCATCACTCTCTTTAGCCTGCGCTAAGGCGAACTTCGCGAGCGCAGCCACTTCCGGTGATGCCTGATTACCAACCTCGGCAAGTTCAGTCATCCCCTTTTGGCGGTCGATGATAAGTCGATTTGTGGCAATAAAATAGCGTGCCTCAGCTTTATAAGGGTCGCCATACTTTGCAGCAACCTTTTCGAATTCTTCAATTGCTCTCCTGGATCTGTCTTGTTCACTGGGAAACGTGAAACCGGTCGAACCAGCGGTTGGGGTTTGTGAGATCGTAGCGGTCGAGATATCGATCGCTCTCCCTAGGGCCTGACGGGCTTCATTACCCTTACGACCGTTCCACTTAACCACAACGACAATAAGCACAACGAGGACCAGTGCTCCGCCCAAACCGTAGAGAATTGTCTTCCCTTTGCCTTCCAACGCGTTTCCAAGCCGATCCAACAGGCCAATGGTAGTATCGCGAAACCGATCATGTTGCAGTTCGCGTGCTCGCTTCTTCTTATATTTCGCCACGTAAATTCCTCTCGCAAGTCCCCATACAGAACTTCGTTCTTTGGGTGTATGATAAACGAAAAGGTCACTCTAATGGCGCGTGTTTAAGGTTGTCAAGCAAGGGTTCTGACTGTATTTCGCTTATATTATAGGTAGGGTCGAGAGGCATTTTACGACCTCGTCGTAGACATCAAATTGATTGATGAAAATTTTTTGGGAACAAACCTTCGGTAGCCGGTGTCCAATCGCATGCCTGTCCAGGAATGGGCAGAGTTTTAGAGCTCGAATTCCCGCCCCAGGGGGTGAACTGTGAGCTACGGAGAGCCATTAGCCCTCCGAGGGCAATTGGAATTGGAGCAGGTCGCACCGGCGGCCCCGATTGAGGCGCGCCCAAACTCCGAGACGCTGTTCATTGATAGATTACGACGCGGTGACGTCGGGGCATTCGAAAAGTTGGTTGATGAGCGATCGGGTGAAATATTTGGCTTGCTCTATAGACTGACCGAAAATCGTGAGGAAGCGAGAGACCTAACTCAGGAAACTTTCCT
>JBKPQV010000834.1:0-4994 GCA_046734235.1 Acidobacteriota bacterium | reverse complement strand
TCTGGTTATCTTCAAGTGGTCGCGTAATTCGTTCGGCAGACGGGCAGCCCGAACGCATGCTAGGCGTCAATATCGACATCACCGAGCGTAAGTTAGCGGAGGAGTCTTTAAAGAGCGCGCTTTCGGAGGTTCAACAGCTCAGGGATCGACTTCATCACGAGAACGTATACCTGCAAGATGAAATCCGAGTTGCTGGTAACTTTGATCAGATCATTGGACAGAGCGAGTCTCTGCAGCGAGTCTTGCAGAAATCAGAACAAGTTGCTCCGGTGGATACTACTGTCCTGATTCTTGGCGAAACCGGAACAGGAAAAGAGCTGCTTGCTCACGCGATTCATAATAATAGTCCAAGGCATCAGCGTACTTTAGTGAAAGTGAACTGTGCCGCCTTGCCGGCTCCGCTAATTGAGAGCGAATTGTTTGGCCATGAAAAGGGAGCATTCACAGGTGCCGATCGACAACGTCCCGGCCGATTTGAACTCGCGAACGGCGGCACATTATTTCTTGATGAAGTAGGTGAGTTACCACTCGATTTGCAAGCCAAATTGTTGCGCGTGTTGGAGGAAGGCGAGTTTGAGCGCGTCGGCGGCAGTCGCACCATTAAAGTCGATGTTCGCGTGATTGCGGCGACAAATCGGAATCTGGCGGATGCAGTCGCTAAGGGAACTTTCCGATCCGATCTTTATTACCGTCTAAGTATATTTCCCCTCACCTTACCTCCACTGCGCGATCGGCGCGAGGACATCCCAATGCTTGTGACTCACCTCGCAAAACAACTTGGTAAAAAGCTGGGTAAAGACATTGAGACAATTCCGCACAAAGCACTGTCAGTTTTGCAAAACTATTCCTGGCCGGGAAATATTCGCGAACTCAGAAACGTGATCGAGAGGGCAGTAATTATCACGCAAGGCTCAAAGCTTCGCCTTTCTGAAACACTCGAATCACTCGACGGCAATTCAGATGTACCTGAGTTTCACAATTCCGACCCTAATATTGTTTTAAATAGGAATCAATCGGACGAGTTTCAAACGCTCGAACAGAACGAGTACCACTTAATTCTCCGCACGTTGAAGAAGGTTCACTGGAGGGTTGAGGGTCCTGGTGGAGCCGCCGACTTACTTAACATCCACGCCAGCACTTTGCGATCCCGAATGAAGAAATTGGGAATCGCCCGACCAAAGGTGCAATCGTTCAATTAGTAACACCAAGAATCGCGAACCTCCTTGGAGTGCGGTGGCCTGGCACCGCTTTGTTACAGCGAGCCTCAAAGATCGATAATTCACGATCTAAGGACTTTCGCGATAGTTAAGATTCGCTGTGACAAAGCGGTGCCAGGTCACCGCACTCCAAGGAAGTCTTCAACCACTTGCGCCACCGTTCTAAATCGATCAATACCTCCAAGCTTCTCATCCAGCCCGGTCACTCGCAATCTATCTCTTACCGAAGAGCGCGCTTCAACAACTTGCAGTCTGATTCCCTGCCCAGCCAATTCATCCGCTAACAACTCCAACGTTTGCGCGCTTTGCAAATCTACTCGAGGGCAAGCAGACAGATCACAAACTATTAGTTTTGGCGGTGGCGATTCCGCCCGGACGCGTGCCAACACGGTCTCCTTTACATAATCAACATTGAAGTACACGAGCCCGGCCTCAACTCGAAATATCATGATTCCTTCGAGTGGTTCGTTGTCCGAATGACGTTCTCGGTCTGAAAAACGGTTGGTGCCGGGAATCCGTCCCAACCACGCCACGTGCGGCTGGGCCCCGCGTCTCAGAAGTTGGACTAACGAAATGACCGCGCCGATCAAAACACCACGAAGCAGTCCAGATCCCAAAACGCCCGCTAATGCTGCAAAAGCTACAACGAACTCCGAGCGGTCGACTCGCCACAAGTGTCGCAATTCAGAAACTTTGAACAACCCTGCAACCGCCATCAAGACGATTGCTGCCAAAACTGGCTGTGGCAGGTTATGCAATGAGCTGGATAGAAAAAGACTCACCACCAGTATGATTCCCGACGCGACCAAACCGGAGAGCGGTGTTTTTGCACCACCACTTTCATTCACCAGCGACTGTGACATCCCGCCGCTAACTGGAAAGCCACCGGAAACGCCGACGGCGAGATTCGCTGCTGCAAGTCCGAGAAACTCCTGGTTGCTGTCGAATCTTTGTCGATGTTTAGCCGCAAACATTCGACCGATTGCTGCGGTTTCAACTGCTCCCAACATGAAGCAAGCAAGTGAGAGCGGTAAGAGGTCGTTTAGATCGCTCCAATGAACTGCTGGTAAGGTCAAGGCCGGCAATCCTTGAGGCACATCGCCAAGTAATTTGACGCCACGAGATTCAAGACCCAATAAAGTCGCCGCTACTACCCCACCGATTACCACAAAGAGTCCGACAGGTTTGTTTTTCAGAAAGATTTTCCCAAGGATCAAAACCGCGAGAGCTGACAGGCCAATCGCAAGTGAGAAACGATTGGTGTCACCAAGGTGTTGGATGAAATGCGCGCTTCGTCTCCAGAAACTACCTTCCCCACCCTTAAACCCAAAAAGCTTTGGTAACTGCGTACTGGCGAGATACAAAGCCACGCCTGCTTTGAAACCCACCAGCACCGTTTCAGAAATGAAATTGACGATGGCTCCGGCTCTGACCAGCCATGCTAAAAGAGCAATGACGGCGACGATCACAGCAGTACAAGCAGCCAGAGCCCCAAATCGTCCAGCATCACCGCCCGCCAGAACACCTAACGACGAACCAACCAGGAGGGAAATTGCTGACGTAACCGTAATTGCAGTCTGGCGTGAACTACAGAAAAGCCAAAACAAAAGACCTGAGAACAAACAAGCATAGATGCCGGCTTGAGGAGGTAAGCCGGCCAATGAAGCATCTCCAATTCCAGCGGGTAACAGATAGGCGGCCAGAGTAAGGCCGGCGACAAGATCAGCACGCAGCCAGCTGACTTCGTAGCTTCTCAGCCAGTGTATGGCGGGAACAAAACGCGCAAGCTTGCTCGAAGGGGCAGAACCTTCCACAACACTTCCTAGCTGTCCTTTCGACCCAACGTTTCGCGAGCGACTTGTAATTCTGCCATTTTCTCTTTGCTAACCTTGGGATAGGCCAGATCAAGCGAGGCTAGTGTACTAATTACCGCTGAGGCTACCACCACTCGAGTAAACCATTTGTTATCGGCCGGCACGACATACCAAGGCGCAAAATCAGTTGCCGTGTTTTGAATCGTCTCCTCATATGCCTTCATGTAGTCGTCCCAATAGCCACGCTCTTTCGCATCGTTGGCTGAAAACTTCCAGTTCTTTTCCGGGTCATCCAAACGCGCGAGAAAACGTTTCTTTTGTTCTGCTTTCGACACGTGCAAAAAGAATTTTCGAACTACCACGCCGTTGTTTGACAGGTAGCGCTCGAAATTAGCAATGTCGTGAAAACGGTTTTTCCAGACGTCTTTAGTGACCAGTTGTGGAGGTAGTTTTTGGCCAGCAAGAAACTCCGGGTGCACCCTGACCGCGGTAGTCTCTTCGTAATAACTTCTATTAAAGATTCCGATTCGACCCCGTTCAGGAAGTTGCTTCAAACAACGCCATAGATAATCGTGATCGAGTTCTTCGGCCGACGGTCCCTTAAAGGAAAAAACCTGACATCCCTGCGGATTAATCCCCGACATCACGTGTTTGATTGCGCCATCCTTACCGGCAGCATCGAGCGCTTGAAAGATCAACAGAACTGCCCAATGGTCTTGCGCATAGAGCATGTCTTGCAGACCACGAAGCGCATCAACTCCAACCGCCAGAGCTTCTTTTGCTCGCGGTTTGTCTTCCGATTTAAGGTCACCGGTATCGCCAGGATTCACATCCTTCAGTTTGAAGGTTTTTCCGTTTGTGATGCGAAATCTTTTGGATATTTCTTCTGATCTCTTAACAATCTCTTTGAGTTTCACTTATTGCCATCCTCCGCCGAGAGCTTTGTAAAGCTGGACCACTGTTAATAGCTCATCTCTACGCGCCTGCGCCAGACTTCTCTCAGCCTCAAAGAGATTTCGATCCGCGTCAAGAGCATCTAGTAATGTCGCCACACCTCCGGTGTAACGTAGGTACGAAAGTCGTGAACGATCTCGAAGTGTATCCACCAACAACGATCGTTGCGTGCGGACTTCTCTTACTTTTTGATACGCAATCAAGGAATCAGAAACTTCGCGAAACGCGCCCTGGATTGTTTTCTGATAGTCGCTTAGCAGAAAGTCCCGTTCTGCCTGTGACAACCGAACACCCGACTTCAACCTCCCAGCGGTGAAGATGGGTTGCGACAATTGACCTGCGAGGCCCCAGACACTTCTGTTACTGCTGAAGAGACTCGTTAGCTGTCCACTTTCAAAACCAAGAAATGCAGTCAGTGAGATTCGCGGAAAGTAGGCTGCTTTGGCTACGCCGATACGGGCATTGGCAGCAATCAGACTGTTCTCTGCCGATCTGATATCAGGTCGACGTTCAAGAAGATCAGAGGGAAGCCCTGCAGGTATAGTGGGAGGCATCACGTGTTCCGTGAGACTCAATCCCCTCTCAATGCCACCAGGATTTCGACCAGCTAGAAAATTCAGAAAGTTTTCCGTTTGCGCGATCGACTGCTCAAGCGCAGGTATTACTTCGGTCGCATCGTAGACCAACTCTTCAGCCTGCCGAACTTCCAACATCGTGGCAACACCTCGTTGCTGTCGCAACCCGATGATGCGCAATGACTCCTGGCGTGAAGCAAGAGTACGACGCGAAATATCCAATTCGAAATCAAGTTCACGCAAAGCAAAATAGGCGGTTGCGACATCGCTTACTAAAGTGACTACAACTGCCTTTCGCGCTTCTTCCGTAGCAATAAAATCCGACTTGGCAGCGGCGACCTCTTTTCGCACTCGTCCCCAAATGTCAATCTCAAAGGAAAGCAAATTGAGGAGGATATTTCCCCACGACTTATCACGGGGCAATGGTTTAGGTA
>JBKPQV010000833.1:0-3517 GCA_046734235.1 Acidobacteriota bacterium | reverse complement strand
CTTCTATACTCTCCTCGCCGGGCATCAGCAAGAGCTCGCTTCGGACGATATGTAACTACATATTCCGCACCGATAGCACGCGCAACGTCGTTTGATTGGGCCAACATCTCGTCGGACGTCTTAGGTAACTCCAACTTTCCTCCCGTTTCATCCGCAACATTCGTCAATACCAGCTGACTCTTTTTGACTTCAGTTTCATAGGCCTTTCGCTGTTTGCGCATCGCCGGATCAAAACGAATACCCACACCAAATGCTGGTGATCTCGTGGTGCCAGGTGGAAGTGTAGGATCAGTCCAAACGATGGGATTAGAAGTGGTGGGTAACTGTCCTACAGACAGCTCCCTGGTTTTTTTATCGCTCTTCTGTCTAACGAACTCAGTGTAGCTAATGATGTGAATGGTGGCGCGAGCTGCGACTAGTTTCTTCATTGCTTCTGCTCGATCTATTTTGCCGCCAGGTGAATCGACGCCATCGGTAATCAGTACTACGTGACGACTACCCTCGGGCCTATCCTTAAGTTGTTGTGCGGCAGCAACAATTGCGTCAGAGAAACGAGATCGCTTAGTCGAATATAGTTTTGTTTTAATCTTTTTGAGTGTTGCGGTCTTGTCTTTGGTCCATGGCTGGATCAAGTCGGGAACGCTACCAGATTGTAAAATCGCAACCCATGAACCCTCGGCTAACTTGCTTACAATGTTTGATGCGACGTCACGCGTAAGGTTCGTGCTCTTCGACATTCCACCCAGTCCGCTCAACTCGCCGCCAGTATCAAGCACGAACAGTACATTCGCCGGAATGTGTCGAATGCTTTGTACCTGTTGAATAACCCCATCTTCCAGGACCAAAACATCTTCCGGGACCAGCGTCGGATCGTAGTGACCGTAAGCGTCCAAAGCGATTACCGGTAGGCGCACTTCTTCCGTAAACACGCGCACGGAATCTTCATCAGTTTCAATTGGTGTTGGCGAAGGTGAAGGCGATGGTGTGGGTTTAGTTTGTTGTGCAGTTGCTTGCCCGACGGCGATAAGAACTGCGAAAAGCACGACGAAACGTTGTGGCAAGTTGTCCATCGATTACACAACCACTAGAAACAGGAAGTAGTTTGTTTGATGCCCCTCTGACGGTCGCGTTGCCTTTGTTTACGATGCCGCTTTCCGAGCCTGCGACTGGACAGCTGTAATTGCAACCGCATCAACTATGTCTTCGGCTTTGCATCCACGTGACAAATCGTTTGCAGGTCTATCTAGACCTTGAAGAATCGGTCCTATGGCGGTCGCTCCTGCCAATCGCTCAGTCAGTTTGTACCCGATATTGCCAGCCTGGAGATCTGGAAAAATCAAGACGTTTGCCTGGCCCGCTACTGCCGAACCGGGAGCCTTGGACTGACCAACCTTTGGAACCAGCGCGGCGTCAGCTTGTAACTCACCGTCTATTTGTAATTCCGGAGCTCTTGCTTTTACCGTGCGGGTTGCTTCAACCACCTTATCGATCAAACGATGCTGTGCGCTGCCCTTGGTTGAGAACGAAAGCATGGCGACTCTTGGCTCCACTCCCAGGAGAGCTTTGCACGAATCTGCAGACGCAATAGCGATTTCAGCGAGTTCGGCAGCGGTCGGGTCGATTACTACGCCGCAGTCTGCATAGATCATCGCGCCATCTTTACCAAACTCGGGTGAACGCAGAGCCATTAAGAAGAAACTCGATACCAGTTTGAAGCCGGAGCGTACACCAATGCAGTGAAGTGCGGCGCGAACGGTGTGCGAGGTTGTATTTGTTGCACCAGCGACCGAACCATCTGCTTGACCATTACGGACCATGAGGTTTCCGTAGTAGAGCGGATCTAACACCATCGTCCTTGCTTCATCTGCCATCAAGCCTTTCGCGCGTCGCAACTCGAGAAGTAGATTAACCATCTTATCGAAGTCGCCGGCGTGTTGATGGTCGATGATGTTAACGCCGCTGAGATCGAGCGAGCGTTCCGTTGCGGTAGCGCGGATGATCTTTTCATCGCCGAGAAGGGTTATTCGTGCGAGTCGTTGGGCCGAGCACATTGCGGCAGCGGCAACTGTGCGTGGATCGTTACCCTCGGGAAGCACGATATGTTGGGGGCTTGAAGCGGCGCGTTGTCGGATGCTTTCGAGAATATTCATAGGGCGAAGGATAGTGAAGAGGAAGAGAATTGTCGATTGTTGGTTGAAGCCAAGCAAAGGATCAATAGGACCTATAGGACATATACGACCTACAGGACCTATAATCACTGTAGCCTGCTGGCACTGGAGAACCTGAAATGTCCCAAGCGACTTTAGCTGCGCGAATGAAAAATCTTTTGTTGTTTGTTCCTAATCTAATCTTGCTATGTGGACGATTGATGGTGGATCCAAGAGTGCCCACGAAGGAACGGGTACTTGTGGCCGGTGCTATTATTTACGCCTTTGTCCCGTTCGATCTGATTCCCGACATGCTTCCTTTCGTTGGCCAGATCGACGACGCCTACCTGATTGCTTTGTCGTTGTTAAGATTAGCTACCGTGACTGATCCGAATGTAGTGCGGGAACACTGGCGCGGAGGCGGTGACGTGGTGGAGTTAATTGGCGCAACCGCGATGATCGCCTCAAAGCTCCTGCCTAAGAAAATTCGGCGAGTACTAACATCTCACGTTGAATCTACTGGAGTGGAAAAGAATCTCCGGGCAACACCGGTACTTGTTGAGCGTCCTCAGATTGAAGTCGACAAGGATCTGAGTGCAATGTAAGGACTTTATTTCTCATTGGTCATTTTCCATTTATCATTTTTCATTTGCCGGACACCACAGGTGCCCGGAGGGTCTGAAAAATGGAAAATGACCAATGAAAAATGACCAATGACAAATTAGTAGTTTCAGGCGGCAAGACTCCAATCGATAACACCCTCAACTGCATTTACCAATCCGCTAACTACACTTGGTTTGCTTGTCTTTAGCGCCCAGTAGCGAATCTGTTCGGGCATTGAGGAGTCGAGGCCTGCTTCATCAAATGCGAGGAACGCAGTGCGCAATGTCGAAGATTCAGTTATCACAAAACTTTCGCGCGCTAGTCGAAAATCGTTTCGTAAAGGAATCACGCGAATGTTTGGATGTCTCGGTGGCAGCCAATCGTCAACCCCGAAAAGGAAAACAGACTCCGATACATCTGCAATTCGGAGATAGCTGCTAATTATCGGCTGTAGTTGTGAGAATTTTTCAAATCCCGCGTAAACTCGACCCGCTCGATTTGTGCGAAGCAATAGTGCGTTTTCAATCATCAGGCAGGCATACTCCACTGACGCTGTCGTGGTATGGCAAAGGAAGCTTTCACGTTTTTCGAACTCCCCGCGAGCGATGCTGGCAATTTCTCCCAGGTCTTCGGCGGTGCCGTCGACAAACTGAAGCCCATATTCAAATATTGAGAATTCTTTCACGGCGGGAGTCTCCCTGACTGACCAGAGTCTGATCTACCGGAGTACCACTGCGATAGGGTTACGAATTTTTACTGAATTTGTG
>JBKPQV010000832.1:0-7241 GCA_046734235.1 Acidobacteriota bacterium | reverse complement strand
GAAAAGTACAACCAGGCTTTAGGGATGATGCGCGCCAAGGCCGTGCGGGGTGCTCTGGCCACGGCGCTTGAAGCGCGGCTCCGCGGTGTCACGTCGCGAATCGAGATCGTTCCCGAAAGCCGTGGCGAGTTCCAGCCGGTAAGGAAGGACCCGTCATCGGCCAGCCGCGAGCTCAATCGGCGCGTCGAGGTGTTCCTCGCGCTAAAGTTTGTGGGCACGCCAAAGCAAGTGTTTCCGGACCTCCGGGTGCCCAAGGACTACGACGTGGACCGCAGACGCCCTCCGTATCGAGACCGCCCCTCGGCGATCGACCAGAACATCGCCAGGAATGTTCCGAAGCTGCCGCGAAAGTGCGTCAAGCCGTACGAGGTAGTGGTGAAGTTCCTCCGGCGGCTGCTCGATAAAGCCCTGGAAGGATCGCCCATCCCGCGGCGGTTCCACAAGCAGATCCGACAGCTTGCGGAGAAGCGCGCAGCGGATCTGCGCGACGACTTGATTGACCGCGGCCTTGAGGAAATGGAACTCGAAGGCCGGCTCAAGGAGGCCGCTCGGCGGCTGATCGTCGAGGCGATCAAGGAGGCGTGTATCTAGAAGGACTTGGATTAGAAATTGAAAGTCATACTCAAGCGAAAGTTCTAAACAGAATGTATTTGTCGGACCTGTCATCACTGGGATCGCCTCCGGACGAAACGCAAGAGAGGAGAGCAGGTCCACCTTCGTATCGGGAGGCGATGGAAATCACCGAGCGAGGTCTTCGGAGTGAGTTCGCAAAAACTTGTGCCGGAGTACATTTGTTAAAGCCTCCGCCAAGGGAACCCAAAGATTTACGGGAACGAGTAATTTTTTGGGAACGCGTAGTTGCCTGGCTGCCCAAGATGTTCAAGCTCAGAGACGACCTTGCGCGACTTGTTCGCCGGGGCCGGCTCAGTCGGGCTGAAGCAAAAGACCAACTCGAAGTTCAATTACAAAAAGTGTTTCCGCCAAACTATGTCCTCTGGATGGAGGAAGGCGAGATGGCCAAGGCCCGTTGCGCGTTGGCAAAAGCACGGTGGGAATTCCAGGCGTCCATGACGCCGGTGAAAATTCCAGCCAGTTTGGCCAATAAGAAGGTGACTGATGAGTAAGGCAAGAATCACTCGTCAAAAAGTAACGAACATAGGTCAATGCACTGGTCAGTTCATCTGGCCAATTAGCAAGAGCCCGATCCCAGATGAGATGAATACGTCTTATGGTCCACGTATCGACGCTGATCGTTGGGACTTCCACGATGGCATCGACTTGCCTGCGGATTTAGGTACACCGGCGCATGCGATGGCAAATGGAGTGGTACATCGTGCTGGGCCAGCAGATAAGACCGAGCCCGGCAAGGGTTTTGGGTCAACGCATGTTCTTCTGAAAGTTGTAGATCCCACAGACGTAAAAGATGATCTGTTCCTCGTCTATCTACATCTCGACAGCATCGCCCAGGCTGTTATTCAAGGCGCGCACATCAAGAAAGGTGATTTGATTGGAACGGTGGGCCAGGAGGACGCCACCTATCCTCATCTTCATTTCGAGTTCAGGAAAGGTGGTGCCGACGAAGAAAGCAGCGTTCACCCATTGAACTACCTGCCCTACGAGAATGAATTTAACTTCACGCAACCTGAAATTGATCGCGTCAATTTCTACGCCGACGATGGCGAGAAGAGAGCCGTAAGAATTTTCTTTGAAAACGAAGCTCGGCTGGAGGGCGATCTGCGTGGCGTTGATCTGCGATTAAGTGGCCCCGGCGCGCAGACCCGCAGTTTTCATGTTGACTTCGATGATCGGCAAACCATCAACAGCGACAAAGGAGACGACGCTGCATTTAAGAATGGAATTGCCGTGGAAGGCTACCAGAAATCGAATCTGAAAGGCGAGAAGTTGGACGATTTGAACTACGGTGTGATCGTCAACGACATCGGTCCGGAATTCGAAGTAGTTGAACTGCAAGTACTGGATGCTAAGAATACAAACAGTGAAAGCGTTGAATTGGACCTGCCCACACTCGAGCCAGGCGAGACCCGAGTCAATAAGACTGAAGGTTTTGAAGGCCAAACATTCCCGCCTCTCGGTTGGAAATTGAAAGTTCTATCCGGCAATGTCTGCCGGCCAGATAAAGTGGCTGCTCTTACGGGTCAGCGAGGGCTGCTTTGCAAGGATCTTGGCAGTTTAGCTGGACAACTGATTCGTGCAGGGCTTCGATTCGATTTACCTGCCCAACGGATGTCGTGGCGTTTGAGGGCAGACCTCAGCCCTGCGAAACTCGAAATGAGTAAAGGCCAGGTTATTCATCCTCTCGCTTTCATGGCGGGTGACCGTTTAGTCGCCACAGCTTGCTTGCGGAAAATCACAGACGATGAATTCGTAGCTGGAGTTTCGATCTCTAGTGGTGATGGTTTGTTTAGAGAAAGAATCGATGTAAACGAAGGAGTGGTTCTCCCGAAACAATCGTTAAGGTGGGAGCTTGAACTGCTAAGAATAGGTACACGGCAAACGACAGCCGTATTGCGACTGGAAAACAATGTGGTCGCTCGCATTAACGGTGACACCAGGGATGTCGAACCCAACCAGGCTTTTGTCGGGATCATGCATGAGTACGGCGACTTACAGATTACGTTGCACTTCGATCAACTTTTCTTGACCGAAGCGCCACGATTTTGACGCTCAGGATATCCAGATGGTCACAACGAATGCAGCTCCTTACAGTCGCTCGTCAGGATGTAAAGGATAGGGGGCAATGTACATTTATCTCGGTAACAGCGAACCCACTCAACGGTTCTTCGGCGAAGCAGCTCCCGCCGTCGCACCTGTGCCACTCACGAAAGTGTTTGCGACTGGCATCACCGCAATGCATCCATTCAGTGCTGTATGCAGAATCGAAGTAAGCACAGGGAAAGGAACTTCTGTCGGCAGTGGCGTACTAATCAGCCGGCACCACGTACTTACCTGCGCACACGTCCTCTACGATCGGGCAGATCCAAATCCTCGCAAAGTTACAGTCTTGGCGAATCACGACGGAGCAGATGAAAAGCGAAAACCTATTCCAGCTGATGCATGGGCCGTAAGACCAGGTTGGAGTTGGAGAGAATGTCGGACGGCGGACAATGATCTTGCGATCATACGTTTATCGCGCAAATCAGACGCGGATTTCTTTCCTGTACCAAACGTTAATCCGGCGGTCATAGGAAATGGTCCCATCACGCTCGCCGGTTATCCTGCATTTACGAAAACTGACAAAGCTTATTTCATGTACCGCAGCGAGGGGACAGTACTGGGAGGATTCAACATCCTTTGTTGTGCTGACGCGTGGCCAAAAAACTGTAACCCTCCGCCAAATAAGCAGCGGGATCAACTAACCAGAACCAATTTCGGTCCCATTACTGACACGACGCCACTCATTGGACACACGCTCGACACCAGGGTCTGCATGAGCGGAGGTCCAATGTGGGTCTTCGTGAACAAAAGGCCAGTCCTTGTAGCCCTGCACGCCGGAGATATCGACGGCGGAACAAATAAAAAAGCTGTGCTACTGAACCGATCGGCGCGAGCACTCATTAACGACTGGATCACTCGACAATTTCCTCCTCACTGACAAGGTTGAATCTCAAAGGCGAGCCTCATGTATATCTACGACCTTAGACTCTCAGACGCACCTCCGCCACCAGCACTTAGCCTGGTTGACGAACTAAAGAAACATATTAAGGAGAAAGGGAGCGGCCAGGTTGAAAAACGGATCGAGGAGGAGCGCGTAAACCTTGGGCGAGCGGTCGTAATCCTCTCCGAGAATCACAGTGGCGAGACTCGGAGCGTCGATCTCGTGCGACGTATGATGAAGAACGAGCTGTACCGGTTCATTGCCTCCGAGTATTTCCTAAATGCGGGAGAGTTCCGCATTGAAGTTCGGAATTTCCTACGCGGCTTACGCAAATCGCTCGGAAACTTTCTGTGTCCCTATGAGACGCTCCTGAACGAACTGAAGAAGAAGCCAAAGTTCATTCTGTTCGTTGGATCTCGCAGAGATGGAACGGACATTCGTGATTGGAGGATCTCAAAGCACTTCGTGGAGGAACATGCGGATCGAAAACTCAACAAAGCAACACCTGGCGTTCTGGTCTGTGGGAGAAACCATGGCGCTCGGGTTGCGCAAGAGGGCCAGCTCAAAACGATGCGAAGCAGACTCGAAGATGCTGGATTCAAAATTCTTGGCGCACTGCTTGCGACTGATGATCTCGATCGCGCGATGCTTAAGCTTTTCAAGAAACGCTTCCGAACGGACACGGTGTGGCCAGTCGGTGAAACTCAGACCGACGCTAACGAGATCCATCTACTCGATCTAGTCAGCACCACTGACGAATACACAGTAGTACCGACAAAAGACTCGCCATTCGATCGTATCACTGATGTGAGCGGAGGTTCCTCCTCTGTCTCAATTGCACAGCGGTACGAAATCGTAATTCTCGCGAAGAGCATGAAGCGCTGCGAACGCTAATCAATAACGAAAGGTGTGACTCATGCATTTCCAAAGACCTTTTAGAAATCAGTTCCGCCGCATTGCCTGGGTGGGCCCGCAATTTGGCGAGGATCCCAACCCTGACAATATGCCCACGAAGCCTCTGCCGCCGCAACCTCCTCCTCCTCCACAGAATCCGGTCGTGCCGAAACCGATCTGTCCTCCGTTAATCAAGAGCGCAAGCCGCATTTGTTTCCCTTACGCACCAACAGAGATTGCCGTTTCAAAAACTGAAGCCGGTCATCTGACTCCCGATGTGGTATTGGTCCAGCCTACGGTCGGCCCCGGTATGGAAAATGTTGTCATCACTTGCCGGTTTTTGATCATCCGCGACTTCGGCGTCACTTGGAGGCATCTCAAGAAATCAACACTTGGTGAGCCGTTGCTCAAATCTTCGCTAGCTCTATTTGAATCTGACAAATCGTTAACTTTTAGAATTCTTGGTTACAGCGATTGTGTGGGCCCCGAGTCAAAAAACCTCTTTTACCGCAGAGGCAGAGCGCGAAATGTATTTGATCTTTTTGGCCCTAGCGCACGCTCCCGTGTCATGGCCTCGGGACCAGCCCCGTTGGGTATCTATCTGACAGATAATTCCACCGTTGCTGCAAGAGCTAAAAGCCGTGCGGTGGTTATTGAAGTCTTTGTAAACAGTTCCGCGACGATCTAGGGTTAAAGAAATAACGGGTGTGGATAAGAGGACAATAGGAATTGGACCGATAAGACGTATGTGACCAATAATAGGTCTCATTGGTCAAATAGGTCCTATTATCACTAATCTCATATGTATCTAAGAACGCTGTCAGGGATGAGATTCGGGTTGGGCTTTCCTCCGCCTTTACCTACGGAACATCAGATCGCATTACGACAAGGATTCAACAGCACGGTCGTAACTTATAAGAACGCGGCTCAAACTTGTCATTCGACGAGATGCGCGATCTATGTTCCCAGCGAGTTACGTCATCAGCCTAAGATAGACTTAATGGTTTTCTTTCATGGCCTCGACACGTGTCCCACTAAATATGGTGACGATCCGTGGCGCGTGATCCAGATGTTTCGACTCATCGAGCAAGTGAATAGTGCAGCGCGCAAGGTGGCTTTGGTTGTGCCACTCGTGCCATTTAATACTACCGATCGAAACTTTGGATTTATTCGAGCGGCATGGTCGGCAGCATGTTTGAACTCCTTTATAGAGGAGACGCTCGATGAGATTGGACGTTCGTCGCGCGTACGGCCGAGTCTTGATCGACTCATCATTGGAGGACATTCTGCTGGCTTTGAAATCCTGGTTCCCTTAGCTGAGCAATTTGATTGTGGGGCTGCTGAAACAAGTAAGCGGGCCATGTCGCGACTGAGTAAAGTTCTGGCCCTGGACATTCCTCATAGTGAAAGACAAGCAAAAGCGCTTGAAGACTGGGCGCGTAGTCGCAGGTTTGTAGAGTTCATTCTCGTCTTCGCCCAATTTGGGACACCGCCAACAGTTTGGCAATGGTGGCGAACCAAGATGGCTAAAGTGCCACTTCCGAATAATGTACAAGTTGTTAAGACTAAGGACAGCCATTGCAAACTGCCTGAGAACTATATTGGTCTCGCACTGAAGTGATTGAGGGAAGCAGCCCCGAAACTGGAGGAGCAACGTTATGTACATCCGAGTCGGCAATGATCTGGAGCAGCAACTCAGATCCGCGGTACGGCCGAGAGCCGAGCTTCGGGTTTGGCTTGGCGAGCCCTCGAATTCTTTGCCAGAAGTCACCTCGGTCCAGTTTCGAAACGGCAGCAACGGAAACACGCCCAACCCGAATAACTGCTGTGCAATCTGTGTTGACCTTAGGCTCGGCGTAAGGCAGAACGCTACGGCTAGCAATGGGATGGAAATGATCTTCACGCTTTCCGGCCATCGGCCCGGCCTCGAGTACGACATCACACGAACGGTTCGCGCCTCCATCTGGCAACGAACGGCTGGAGTGTGGACTCGCATGCTACGACTGCCGATGGGTACACCGGATGATCAAGAGGATCGAGATGAGTGTTTGGAACCGCTGAACAACAGAATCTTTGTCGTAGATGCGCCAGGCGTTAGAGACCCAGGTGGACCTCTCCAGCGGCTTAGCCTTCCGGCTCCAACTATTCCGGGAATCCCAAATAGCGCGACGGATTTGGTGCTTCGACATAGCTTCGCAGAGTGGGTCATCGTCCGAGGCAAGGCTGAAGGCATCCCTTGGACGTCATTGAAACTTCCGCGACGGAGCAATGGGACACGACCGAGGCATATTTATTGGCACAGTATCGAGTGGTTGTCTCGTAGTTCAAACGGGAACTGGGACATGGATATGGTGCGAAGCAGGATCCGCTTGGGATCGTTATCCGCGGCGATCATTGACTCGCCTCCAGCGTGAACAATTTCTTCGCTTAGGTCTGAGAAGCCTATGAATACCTGCTGTTTCAGACTAATATTTCCGCAAAAATGGAAACCCCCAATGCTCAGAGTGCCTCTTTAGGAGAGGTGTACTCAAGAACGCGACTGATATCGTTATTGTTTGCCACTACGATTTTCCTGAGCGCTCTCCTGTTATTCTGGATCGAACTTATCGTCGCGAAGATACTTTTACCCAGGCTTGGAGGAACCCCGGCAGTCTGGACCACTTGCATGCTGTTCTTTCAAGTACTGCTGTTGGCCGGCTATTCCTACGTACTGTTGACAACTAAGTGGATC
>JBKPQV010000831.1:0-4808 GCA_046734235.1 Acidobacteriota bacterium | reverse complement strand
GCCTGGCACCGCTTTGTCACAGCGAGCCTGAAAACCACGAGTCTCTTTGGAGTCGAGCATGAAGGTTTTGAAGCGTTATGTCCCGCTGTAACAAAGCGGTGCCAGGCCACCGCACTCCAAGGAAATTACCTCCTTATATATGACACCCTTTGTCATATTTCTAAGATAGAATTGAGCGCGTAAGAAACAGGATGAATGGAGGCGTTTGATGCGTGCCGATCGTCTGCTTTCGATAGTCTTACTGCTACAGGCTCATCACCAGTTAACATCGAAGACCCTGGCTCAGCGTCTGGAAGTGTCCGAGCGAACAATTCACCGCGACATGGAAGCGTTGAGTGGGTCAGGGATTCCGGTAGTTGCAGCACGAGGTACTACTGGCGGATGGTCTTTGCTTGGTGAGTACCGAACAAATCTCAGTGGCCTCAATGAGGATGAAATTCAGTCGCTATTCCTCGGTCCCTCCCCGAAAGTACTATCAGATCTAAAGCTTCAGAAAGCTTCGGAAGGCGCCTTATTGAAACTTCTGGCTGCGCTTCCTGCAATGTACCAACGCGGCGCGCAACGAGCTCGACAACGTATCTTCGTCGACTCAGCTGGTTGGTCAACTACGGAAGAGGCGGTTCCGTTGTTGTCGTTAATCCAGGATGCAATTTGGAGCGAACAAAAAATACAGATTACGTATCAGCGAGGCCCTGGTTGCGAAGCGATCACACGCGAGATCGATCCACTGGGTCTTGTGGCGAAAGGGAATGCCTGGTACCTCGTCGCAGGTGTAGAGGGTGATTTACGAAGTTATCGAGTATCGAGAATTTCGGAGGTAATAAGATTCGACACGCCGATCCAAATTCCGCCGGATTTTGATCTGGCGGACTATTGGAAAAAATCTGCTGCTGCGTTTAAGTCAAACCTGCCCAACTACAGCGCGACATTTCGTGTGTCGCCTACAGTGTTTCCGCGGCTTCGTTTCGCCGGACGCTTCGCGCAAGTAGGAACGGCGATGGAAACAGATGATCGAGGATGGGTAAAGGTAACAGTTCGTTTCGATGCAGAGGAGATGGCGATCGAATACGCATTGGGATTTGGTTCGAATCTGGAAGTAGTGGAGCCAATTCTGTTACGTGAGAAGGTGGCGAAAATGGCCCAGTCTGTTGTTGAGCTGTATGGAAGGAATAACTAGAACCTCTTTCTGCGCCTCTGCGTTCTCTGCGCCTCTGCATTAATATCGCATCAGGAATCTAAGAAGTTAGATACCACCTGCTTTAGCAGGGTGTAGCCTCAGTTTCGCGCTAGTTACCGTTTCCGAGCCAGCGTTAGATACCACCTTCAGCAGCGTGGAGTTTCAATTTTTCGCTACAAAGCCGCGTTTCACTAAGATCTCTAGCGGGAAGTTGAAACTCCACGCTGCTGAAGCAGGTGGTGTCTCCTCATTAAGTTCAGTGCGGCGATTAGCGGGAAGTTGAGACTCCACCCTGCTAAAGCAGGTGGTATCTGACTTTTGTAAAGAGAATGCAGAGGCGCAGAGAATTTCTAAGAGGCACAGAGACACGCAGACACAGAGAAGTTACTTGATGACCTCAAAATCAATCCACTGAACCGCATTACCTTGATTCTCTTTTGCCAGCCGATCTGTAGCTACCAATTGCAGGAAATATGGACCGGGCTCAAGATCGGTGCTTAATCTAAGCACGCCGGTCGACACGATACGTTCCAGATCGGCCTGGTTTTTTACATCGACTGACATTGGCGGACTGGAAAGAACTTGTTTGCCTTCGCGATAGAGTTGGATTTGAAGTGACAGGTTTGGCTGCTTCGTTGCCGGATCGAGTTGAGCATTGAAAATACCGCAGGCGAACCGAATATTTGAGCCGAGTGCAAATCGCCGCACGGCCGATACACCACCATCAAGACCGTTATTGATACTTCCTCCGCTTACGACGATGCCTGATAGGGCCAGCCGGTGATTCGCTAGATCCGGAACCTGGACAAACATCCCTGCTGCGCCAACTTTTGCCGTCGCTATATCAAGTGCGGCCACGCGCATTTGATAAGCTCCCGGCCGTTTCACAGTCATGTCGAATTGCAACATCAGTCCATCGTGCAACGCCTTCTGATAAGTTTCACCACGCAAACTGATCTTTCGATCGAAAGTTTGTTGGTCCACGATGGTGCCATTATTTCCGAAAAGCATTCCCTGCAATTTCAACGAGGCTTCATGCCAACCCTCTGGCGTTTCGCTAAATGAAAGATCTTTCGCGCTAAGAAACACCAGTGACCGAACCATGGATCCAGATTTGTCGTTGGTGAAAAAAGCGTTGAGATCGAGACCTATTTCATGCGCGCCAAATGGTGAGAGCAAAGCAAACGTGGCTTTGTCAGTTGGTGTGCGTTTGGCCTCTTTTACCTCGTCTTCGCTAACGCCGAAGAATCCGTAGCGCGTTCTCAACGTCAATCCGGATTTCTTGACTCGGGCCTTTATGTGGTGAAACTTGCGGTTGAATGTGTCTTCGGTCGGTCGATACCCCAGCAGGTAATACCCGCTTTGATCTTCCATGATGCGGTCAAGCTGAAAATTATTGCTATTGCGTACGAGAAACCCTCCTGTTTCCTTGGCGATTAGTTCCGACCCTTCTTGTTTTTGTTGGATCTGAAGAGCGCGTGTGCGCATTACCTGGTTAGCTCGATCCTTGAATTCGGGGATAGCAACGTTCGAAAGATTGTCGGCTGCTGTCAAACCGGTGTACTGAAGACCGCCAGCATCGATGGTGTAAATCACGACCGAAGATCTGATGGCTTTCTCGGCAATCCTATAAAGCATAGCTCCGAAATTCCTATTGTCGGCCGAGATCAAACTGGCCGCGCCAACTGATTCCTCGGATGGGGAAAAGGTGGAAGTGAAATCCTGTTCTTCTATAGGTAGGCTGTCGGAAAAAAAGACCAGTGATTTGCGACCCGGCATTTCTCCCATCGACTCGACAATAAAACGTAGGGCCCGCATCGTTTCCAGAATCGAGTTTGATGACGTGTTACCACAAGCGATCGTTTCCTGTGCATTCCTTCTGATCAAAGGATCTATAGCGGTGAGGACCGAAGTGCCTACACGGCTGCAAATATTCCACTTGACCTGACTTAATGCCTTGTCGATCAGCCGGCGATCGCCTGTGAACTGCTGTAGCGCACCGACAGTTCCGCCGGTGCGAATGATTGCAACGAGATCGTTTGGGGCAAGCTCCTGATCGATTAGTTTCGTAATCTGTCGTTTTACGGCATCGATGCTTTGCACAGACAAGCCCAAATCATCAACTACGAGCGCGATCACACGACGCGGTTCGTTAGGTTCCAATGGCCTTGATGACGCTGGTGGGCTATTTGGGTTTGGAGGGTTAGCGGAAGGTGTCTTTGCTTCTTTCGTAATATTAGAGATGTAGGTAAAACTCGTGATGTCCTGCTTCCGACCGTCTTCGTATATCTCGAAGTCTTCGGCTCGTAAATCTTTGACTAGCTTTCCGTCTTTGGTAACCACGGCGTCCACTTGAACAAGGTTCGTTGTGATTTTTACGACGTCGTCTTGATCGATTTTGGTGGGTGATTGAGGTGGAGAGGTTGGTGCTTGCTGAGTTTGGCCTGTTCCCGTCGCACAAAGTGAGACGAGCAGCAAACAAACAAAGATTGACTTGCGAAGAATCACGCAGACCCTCCTTGAAATTGCAGCAAGGGGAGAGTGGAAAGCAAATCGAATTCTAATATCGATCTATCAACCTATCGATCGGTCATTCTAGATTTTCGTCAAAATCTTTTTCCAACGATCCCAAGCTTCATCGCGGGCTTTCTTATTACCCTGGTAGGCGGTAAGTGCCTTTTGATAATCAGCAGTTGCTTTATCGTCCGCTTCCTTATTACCTGTGGCCGTCGGAGGCGTTGGTGCTGGAGCATCTCCGGCACGCATGAAGCCGTGACCAGATCCTTCATACGTTACCGGATCGTAAGTTTTCTTCAGCTCAGTCATAGCGCCAGTGGTCGCCTGCAAAGTCGCATTAATGCGTGCGTCGTTACCCGCGTAGAAGCCATACACTGGAGCACTAATCTTGCCCAGCGCTGTCTTGTCAGGCTGGTTGTCAGTACCTGCAGGAGCTGAACCGTAAAACACGAAAGCTGCCTTTAGTGACGGCCGGTTTGTCGCAAACCGAAAACTTTGACTGCCGCCCCAGCAATACCCAGTCACAACCACCTTTCCATTTGCCGCCGGCAATTTTGATACATAGTCGGCAACGGCATTCAAGTCGGACGTGATCTGATCAGGCGGCAAATCTCGAATAGCCTGGCCTACGCCGTTGCGATCAAAAGAACTGGTGCCGCCACCGTTCGGTCCCATTCCCGAAAGTAAATCCGGCGCGATGGCAATATAACCAGCTTCCGCAAGTTGATCGGTAAGACTCTGAACCCAATCACTCATCCCAAAGATTTCGTGGATGACAACAACTGCAGTAGCTTTGTTTTTGACCTCGGGATAGACGACAAAGCTACTCACTTCGCGGGTCCCGTTTTTCACTTTTACCCACTCTTGATGTCTGGACGACTTCGCCAGTTTTTGTTTAGCCCAGTCCTGAGAGTCTTCGGTGTCGGTGGTAGTTGCTGCGGGCGCCGTATGATGGCCAGTCATGTCTTGCCCGCGAGCACATCCGGTGAAGAGAAACAAACCTACAATCAGGCTAATAACTGTTTTCATTAGTCAGCTCCTCGGAAGATTGTGTCGGTTGAAAGGGGTCAACTTATCGTACTCAAGTGCAAGAAATTGAACAACTGGTCGAGGA
>JBKPQV010000830.1:0-4337 GCA_046734235.1 Acidobacteriota bacterium | reverse complement strand
TCCATACTCTTGCAGCGATGGAGGTGATGGTCGGTTCGCTGGCTGCACGGGGCGTCTTCAGCCTTTGTGTAGTAGTTCAGAATCCTTTAGGTAATTCCACGTCTCAATAGCTGTCAGTGCCTGATGATCTGTCATGTCGCTCCGCAACGGTGTCACAGATACGTAACCAAGTTCAACTGCATGATAATCGGTCCCCTCGGCTGAATTGGTACTGAAGTACTCTTCACCGATCCAGAAGTATGGCTTACCCCTGGGGTCAATATGTTCTGTGATAACAGGTCGAGCATTCTTTATTCCCTGACGTGTAACTCTCACACCTTTTATCTCGCCCGGTGGAATATTGATATTCAATAGCGTCCCTTCAGGTAAACCTTCTTCAAGTACCTTCCGCGCCGCAGCAACTGCCACCGTGGCGGCGGCGGTGAAATCGAAGTTCTCCCTGGCAACCAGGCTCAGCGCAATTCCCGGAACCCCAAGTATAGTTGCCTCAAGTGCGCCAGCAACAGTCCCTGAGTAAGTGGCATCATCGCCGAGATTGCCGCCGTGATTGATCCCAGATACACAGATGTCAGGTCGTTCGTCGTCCGGCAGAATTCTGTTTAGCGCCAATGTCACGCAATCAGTCGGGGTTCCATCAATGGCCCAATGGCGATTATCAAGCTGGCGAATCCGCAGTGGTCGCGCCAGCGTTAAACTGTGCGACGCACCACTCATCTCCGATGCGGGCGCTACGACATAGACGTCACCCAATTCACCGAGGGCCGCTTCAAGTTTGTGAAGCCCATCAGAATGAATGCCATCGTCGTTTGTAACAAGAATCCGAGTCATAAAATCGAATCACGAGGCTGTTTGCAACACACGATATGGAGGGACGCTTAACTCAGGGCGTCCACTTCTCGACCGGGTGTTTTAAACGGCTGGTGAGATGAGAACGCGGCCTGAGCCGCGTTCGCTAAGGGGAGCAATACTAGTCGCGTGGGATTCGCATGCGACCTTTTTTCTTGTTGCGCTTGCGGGCAAGTGCCGACTTCAATTTCGCTTTTTGACCAGGTGGGATGAAAAACGCATGCTTCTTCGCATCCTTGATGATTTCCTCAGTCATCACTTTCCGCTTAAACCGGCGCAATGCGCTTTCAATCGATTCACCCTGATTAACAGTCACTATAGCCATTCGTTCTTAACATTCCTTCTTTAATTCAGTGAAATTAAACTTATTTAACACGGCGAGAACCTCATCGGTCAAGTCGCCAGACAGATTATGGACTTCAATCAACAACGAACCCCGCGATAAATGGCTTCCGCGGGGTTCGTTGAAAGACTCAGGATTGGTTAGACCAGCACCGCTTCAGCTGGTTCTTCTTTTTTACGACCAATTCCTTTGATCTGAACAGGCTTATCGGCGGCTTTGATTTCCAGTTGCTTGTTAAGCACCATTTCCTGATAAAGCTTGCGCATCATCACCGCTTCCTCATGCGCAGTCTTCGGACCTTCCATCTCCGGTTTGTTTGGACGAGTCAAATCAATGTCATTCAAGATGAGATTGTGTGACTTGTCGGCCATTTCAACATCCTTGCCACCAGCAAAAATCTCGTGCCGACCATGCTCTTGATACCACTTCGCAACGGTCGCATTCTGGTGCATGTTTTCGATGATGTTTCTCCAACCAATTCCTGTGTTGTAGGCACAGAAGGAAATTTCACCTTCCTGAGTGCCGTACGGAATGATGCACATTTCCGTGCGACGGAAATCGTAGTTGAAGAGATCCTGGAACCACATACCGGCGATAAACAAGAAGTTCCAACGATCCGAACGACGCTTCTCGATATCTTGCGTACTTCGTTCGCCGCTGACCTTTCCATAATCCTTGCCAGTCAAACCAAACGACTTATCAAACTTCTTGAAAAGCTCGTAAAGCGTAAACTGCGATGGTGAGTTGTATGGGTTGTAATGTTTCAACAACGCGAGTCCCATCATCAAGTTCGACATCCATTTTCCACGAGCTGCGTCGGTAATCTTCTGCATGTCCTTCACAAGGCCTGGAATGTTTAAGAACTCCGGCACCGGACGCATCTCTTTGTTCTCTTTATCGATCATCACTGCAGTTCCCACACCACAGTTAGGGTGACAACCGCATGAAACCTGGCCCCATTCCGCGTTGGGACCGTGGACCAAATCTGCGAAGTCTGCAAAGGCGCCCATCAACGACAGCGGGAACCAATCGCGAGTTGGTTCGGTAATTCCGACCTGTGACTTAACATCGTGCGCCAGGTGCGAAAGCGTGTAGCGCTGTTGCAGGCGACGGTGCTCGGTAATCTCTTCATCGCGGCCAGTAAACGACACTGGCTGGAACGAAAGGAAGGCGATCTTCTTGGGATTATCGAGAGCAAAACGAATGATTGAACCAACCTGATCGTTATTGATTCCGTTAACAAGAGTTGTAACCAATACGATTTCAACCCCCGCCTCATGCAGGTTGTTGATAGCTCTCATCTTCACATCAAACAGGTTGCCCACCTGGCGGTGACTGTTAGCGTCATTACCGATTCCGTCAAACTGCAGGTAAACGTAACGAAGGCCGGCTTCCGCCGCTTGCTTACAGAACTCCTTGCTCTTGGCAAACTCAATTCCGTTAGTCGCTGCCTGAACACTGTTGTAGCCAACCTTGCGCGAGTACTTAATTGCTTCTAAGAAATGCGGCGAGATAGAAGGTTCACCACCTGAAAACTGAACAGACATCTGTCGACGCGGCTTGATTGTGATGGCGTTGTCGAGAATCTCTTTGATCTCGTCCATGCTTAACTCATGAACGAACCCTACTTGGTTTGCGTCCATGAAACAGGGATCGCACATCATGTTGCAGCGGTTGGTAAGATCGACCGTGAGTACAGCACCGCGACCATATTTAACTGTGCTGGAACCGTGATTATGAAGCTTTTCGTCGTTGTGAGCATCGATGTCGCGACCAGGAAACATCTTCTCGATGTGGGTCAGGAACTTTGAATCGATGGCCATCATGTCTTCGAAGTGCCCGTGAGTTGGACAATCCTTGATCATCCAGATCTGGCCATCGCGCTCGATAATCTGAGCTTTGATTTCACCGACCTTCTCATTAATAAGGACGCTGACGTCTTTCTTGCCACTCAAAATTGCTTCACGCGCCTCAATCACGCAGTTGGGACAAAGGGAGTCGGTCGTTCGAGGCCAGCCTAACGTTGGTTTGCTTTTCTGCCATGATTTCAACAGCGGTTTGTCTGACCACTTGGGGATAAAAGAGGGATTCGGCTTGTACTTATTCACCGATTGAATTGCATTAAAAAGCCCTCCTGCTACCAGGGTCAAACCTCTCTCCGCGTGCTTAATAGGTCGCATCGTTCCTCCGTCTAAGTTTCTTCTTGAATAATTGAATTAATGCTCTATCGGCAGACCCGTACCCACCGATTTCCAGAAACACAGGGCAATGGCTATGCCGTCCACAGTAGCCATGACACTAACTCTAATTATTTCTGAATTTAGAGAGGAAAGGGTCTATTCCAAGAGGGTCGAGAAGAGCAATCGAGCTGTATCGTTATGTCGCAATGCTGACCGCAGACAGTCGCGTGTAGCATTTTGACAATCGGTCATTACCTAGATGGAGCGTAATAACCAATGCGTGCAGAAACCTTGAAATCCGGGTTCGCAGTCTCGACTCTGACCTTTCGAAACTGGCCGTCCCGCCGCTTGTTTAGAGGAGAAAAATAGAGGCCATATTGATGACGGAGTTCATTCGCCACTTCGGCGTATACCGACTCGAGATCTTGAAAGGAATTGGGTCTATATAGCCTACCTCCGGTAACGTTTGACAACTCCTGGAGATTTCGATCGCTTGCAGCCAATGCTTCTAAGGCCAACCGGAGGTCCCCGATTCGCAGTTGATTAAACTTGACGGCAGCTTCGTTGCCACTTAAGAGTTTGTCGAGCTCGCGCTGCTTCTCTACCCGCTCGATCTCGGTATTGCTAATTATGTAGACCGCCGTTTGTGTTTGTAGAGCTGAACGAAGTGCTACTTGAAAACTCGCACCCCCCTGAGCGTTGTCGATGCCGTCTGTCAAAACAATGATCGCATGACGTGCACTTGCTCGTGGCTTTTGATCTCGCGACGCCAGAACCACCGCATCGTGAAAGCGCGTGAACATACCCGGCACAATTCTTCGCAAGGCTCGTCGCAATTGGTTCAGGCTCTTGGTCCAATCTTGCAGAAGCAGTACCCGATCGTCGAACTGAATTAGACTTACCCGGTCGTCGGGTGAAAGATGAGAAGCAAATCCTTCGGCAGCCCGGCTAAAGTCGTCAAGGTTTTC
>JBKPQV010000829.1:0-7212 GCA_046734235.1 Acidobacteriota bacterium | reverse complement strand
GTCCCCGCGTGCCCGTTGGCCAACACTGACGTTTAGGTTTTGGTGACCCCCGAGTGTTCCGCTTGGCAGGCGGGCACGCGGGGACGCGTGCGCTCCCAGGACCAGTGCTCGTTTAAGTTCTAAATGGGTTACTAAAGGCATGATCCGCACGTGGAGCGTCTGAAAATGACCAACTGATAAAAGTCAAATGAGCAATGACCAATAAAACGTTCCCCGCCCGTTGGCCAACACTGACGTTTAGGTTTTGGTGAGCCCCGAGTGTTCCGCTTGGCAGGCGGGCACGCGGGGACGCGTGCGCTCCCGGGACCAGTGCTCGTTTAGGTTCTAAATGGGTTACTAAAGGCATGATCCCAACGCGCGGAGCGTCTGAAAAATGGAAAATGATCAATGTCAAATGATCAATGACCAATAGATCTTTTCTTTTCTGGAACTCCTTCCTCATTACTTCAATCTAGCTTGGCCCCTAGTATCAGACTAACGCCACTTCACCCCAAAATACCGCCGTTCGTCACAACAAAACGAACTTCCACTTGCCTAACGCCGTAATAAACCTTCAAAATCCCGCAATCTCAGTTAATCAGGAGTTGTTCATGGCCCCAGGAGTCCAGACAAGTACTGCTGCTGTCGCTCATTTTCCCCTCGCTTATGCCGGCGACACCACCGAACCTCAGGCTCCGGCAAAAGCGCGTGTGGATTCGATCGATCTATTGCGCGGCATCGTCATGGTCATCATGCTGTTGGACCATACCCGTGACTATATTCATAACGCCGTCTTTCAATTTCCTCCCGAGGATCCTACACAAACCAATCCGGCGCTATTTTTCACTCGTTGGATTACACACTTCTGTGCACCCACATTTGTTTTCCTTGCCGGTACTGGCATTTATCTCCAGTTTGCACGCGGTAAAAACAAGGGAGAGCTTTCAAAGTTTCTAATCACTCGTGGCTTGTGGCTGATCTTTTTGGAGTTCTCTGTAGTTCGACTCGGTGCGTTCTTCAACGTCGAGCCGAAGTTTTTCATGATGATGCAAGTGATCTGGGTGATTGGCCTCTCGATGGTGTTAATGGCAGCGCTGATCCATTTGCCGTTGAAAGTCCTTGCGGGTTTAGGTTTGGTAATGATCGCTCTACACAATCTCCTGGATAGTTTCCGCCTACGCGGTTTCTTTTTTCCAAATGCCACGATTCTTCAGAAGATTTGGGTCATTCTTCATCAACAGGGAATCTTCCCTGTCGCCGGCCAAAATAGCCCTGTTGTCTTGATGCTGTATCCATTGATTCCGTGGGTTGGAGTAATGGCGGTTGGCTATGCTTTTGGATCGATTTACCAGAAAAGCCCAGGTGCGCGGAAACAACTGCTGCTCAAGATCGGCTTGATCGCAATCGGATTGTTCGTCGTAATCCGGGGCATCAACATCTACGGAGATCCGCAGCCGTGGCAATGGCAAGTCCGGGGCATCGTCTATACCGGGCTCTCATTTCTAAACACTAGTAAGTATCCGCCATCGCTGTTGTATCTGCTGATGACACTTGGTCCATCGATACTTGCGCTGGCATTCTTCGAGGCTGGCAATGCAAAGCCGCCCAGCGGAGTGAGAAAGTTCTTTGTGACTTTTGGTCGCGTACCGCTTTTCTTCTACGTGTTGCAGTGGCCAACTGCTCACGTGATCTCACTGATACTACACGCTTCTTTTGGAAAGCCAATCTGGTGGTTGTTTAAGACACCAATTGATTGGAACAACATTGGTCCAGACATGGGCTTCAACCTTGGTGTGGTGTACTTGAGTTGGATTGCTGGTGTTGCGTTCCTTTATCCGTTGTGTAAGTGGTTTGCTGGTGTGAAGCAGCGAAGAAAAGATTGGTGGATGTCTTACCTATAGAAAAAGATTTATTGGTCATTGATCATTTGACATTTATCGTTTTTCATTTTCAGACCCTTCGGGGCCGACAGTCTCCGATTTGCTTTATAGGCTCTTGCAGAATCAAGGCGTGGGGGACTAGAGGGCTACCAAGAATTAGGGAACAGGAGCGAAGCGACTGCCCACACAAAAGTGAGGTCCAATTCCATAAGCAGTCGTTTCGCTCCTCTTCGATATTGCTTGTCTAGTCTTCTAATTTTGCCAGAGCTCTTTAGGTTGCCTACAATTAGTAGGGGAACAAAGAACAAAGAACAAAGCACCAGTCCCAAAATCTTATGCAAAACAAAGAGATCCGTTTAGCCAGTCGTCCGGCTGGCTTGCCCAGCGCCGAAAATTTTCAAATCGTTAACACCGAGACCCCGTCTCTTCTTGATGGCGAAGTGCTTCTGCGCATGACGTACATCTCGGTCGATCCTTACTTACGAGGCCGGATGCGAGAGGGGAAATCGTACGTTGCACCGTTCGAACTTGGTCAGGTGATAGAAAGTGGAGGTGTCGGAGAAGTAATTGAGTCACGTTCACCTGATCTAAAGAAAGGTGACGTCGTAAGTGGCCAGCTCGGCTGGAGACTTTACAACGTTGCGCGAGCGAACGAGTTGCTTCCGACTATTCCTGGTGTGTCGCCAACTACTGCTCTTGGTGTGCTCGGCATGCCAGGACTAACGGCGTACTTCGGTTTGTTGGATATCGGTAAACCAAAAGAAGGCGATACAGTTCTTGTGTCAGGTGCTGCTGGTGCCGTGGGTATGACGGTTTGTCAGATCGCCAAGCTAAAAGGGTGCAGGGTGGTTGGAACTGCGGGTAGTGATGAAAAGAATCACTACCTGAAAGATGAGCTTGGCGTGGACGCAACGATCAACTACAAGACAGAAAATGTTTCAGAAGCTTTGATGAAGACTTGCCCGAAAGGAATCGATGTCTACTTCGACAACGTTGGTGGGAGCGTATCGGATGCCGTGGCTCCGCTGATTAACGATCGCGCTCGTATAGTGATTTGCGGTCAAATCTCAATTTATAATGCCGATAAAATCGATGTTGGTTTGCGACCACAACCGTTCATACTCATTCACAGCGCGGTGATGGAAGGTTTCATCATCACGCAGTTTGCCTCACGTTTCCGTGAGGGCGTGTCGCAACTGGCGGAATGGTTCATGACCGGCAAGCTGAAGCATGCTGAGACTATCGCGGAAGGTTTTGAAAATACACCGCAGGCGTTTATCGGCTTGTTCAAGGGTGAGAATTTAGGAAAGCAGATCGTGAAGATTTGATCTCTGCGCCTGTGTGTGTGTCGATAAGCTTTAGAGGCCCTTGCAAAAGTCGCTCTTGGGGCGCAGAAGTCGGTACCGTCACTCGGTAGCGTCGGGTCGCCTCGATTCTATAGGGCCTAAGTTCATGATGCGACCCGATGCTACCGGGTGACGGTACCGACTTCTGCCTCCTCAATTCCGCCGACAAGCTGAAGCATATCGGACACACACACTGGAAACACAAAGGGTTCCTAGCGCCGTCGCAATAAATCTCTCACCAAAAAGAAGACTGCCATTCCTCCAAGCGCAAATAACGAAGGCGGGATGGTTTGAATGCGTTTGAAGACAGCCTGCCCATCTCTGATTTCGATAAATCCGATTGGTGTTACTACTGCGCCGCCGCCTCCTCCAGATCCTCTATCGTTATCCTTGTTGCCGGCTCCACCCCCAAAGCCCCATCGTGCCTTAGCTACCGGAATGACGGTTACACCATCTCGCTCCACTGCCTCCCCAAAGACAATTGAAGCTTTGGCAATTGCGCCGACTTTCTCTGCGAGGGTCGACAGAAAATCATCGGTAATAGTTTGATTTGAAGCTTCAATCTCTTTTTTCATGTGACGTTCCTCCAGCGATCTCTGTGCCTTTGGGTCTCCGTGTCTCTGTGTTCAAAATGAGACTCTTGAAAATCAGGTTCTCTTTTTAACACAAAGGCACAGAGACACAGAGACACAGAGAAATCAGATTTCTTCTCTCAACTCGCGAAACAACTTCGCCAGATCCGCTGCCTGGTAATTAGCATTCAATCCACTTGGATTAGGCAAAACCCAAACAATCGTCTTACCAATTAGCTCTTCCTGTTTTCCGATTCCTGCCTTTGGTCGATCAAAGGCAACTCTATAAGCACCAACCCCAAGGATTGCAAGATAGCGGGGCCGGTATCGAAGCACTTTGGCCGCCAGCCGTTTACCTCCAGCCAAAATTTCATCCTTGGTTAATTGATCTGCCGACGCCGTCGTCCTGCGAACAACATTGGTTATGCCGTACCCTGAATTCAATAATTCACGCTCATCAAACGGTGACAACAATCGTTCCGTGAAGCCACCAGCATACAGCGCAGGCCAAAAGCGATTTCCCGGACGTGCAAAGTGATGTCCTACTGCTGCCGTGTAGAGTCCCGGATTAATTCCGCAAAACAGAACATTCAGATCAGGCGCAATTACATCACGAACTGTTTTATTCGTAGCTGCAAGTAATTGTTCTTTAGTAGGCTTCCACATCGAAATTGGCATTTAACCACAAAGACACAAAGACACTAATATGTAAGGTTAAAGGTAGGGAAGGAATGGCTTGCCCCCGCTAATCTCCAGCAACTCTGATACTGGGAACAAAATTAGATCTCAACAAAGTTAGAGGTAGGGAAGGAATGACTTGCCCCCGCTAATCTCCAGCAACTCTGATACTGGGAACAAAATTAGACCTCAACAAAGTTAGAGGTAGGGAAGGGATGGCTTGCCCCCGCTAACCTCAACCAACACTGACCATAGTATCCAAACTAGATCTCTGTAAGGTTAAAGTTAGTTCACTTCTTGCGCTTATAACCAATCCAACCAAGTTCCTTAAATGCCTTCTTCAACTTTTCTGAATCACCTTCCCACCACCACTCTTTATCCACGGGGAGTGGTTCTTGAGAGTTCAAGTAGAAAGCCCGAAAGCCTGACCACCTGTAATCCTTAGCTGTCTTAACCAACCTCGCGCGGACCGGGTTAGCATGAATGTAATTAATCTTCTGCCAAATGATCCAGCCACTCCACAGTGGGAATGCTTTAAAGCTTTCTTGCCAAACCTGGTGAATTGATCCATCCGCAGCTGGCTTCTTCAGCCGAAAGCAAGCGCCGCCCGTTAACTCGATGATCTTTGCCGCGACTAAACTCTTCAGCGCGCCTTCAAATCCCCTGATGTTACCGTCGCGGGGATTAACTATTAAATGAAAGTGGTCGGGCATGACCACATATGTAATGAGCTTGCAGGGCCACTTCCCCAAAAGATCCTTTAAGACTTCTAAGAAACCAAGACAGCAATCTTCCCGCTTGAAGATCTTGATTCTCTTCACAACGTTGCCGCCGACAAAGTGCAATGCGCCTGGTAAGTTCTGATTGGACCATTTGCGAGCCATGAGGAAGCTCTCCTTTGAGAATGAGGTTGTTGGGCGGTTAGAGTAATTGTTTGTTGAGTATCAGGCAAGGCTCGCTATGCTGAAGTCTAACTTTGTTCAGAAGTTTAGTGTCGGTAGATGTTAGCGGGGGCAAGCCATCCCTTCCCTACCTCTAACCTTGTTGAGGTCTAATTTGGTTCCCAGTGTCAGAGTTGATGGAGACTGGGGGCTGGGTGGTTAAGGTTTTACGAGTTCAGTAGATGTCGAAATGCGTTTGACTAGTCGCACTCTGTTTAGAAACGCGATCGATAAAGGACAGCTGTAAAAGGTAGCGCCCGGGTTGTAAGCCTGAGAGTGGTATCTCAGCCGCGTAGGGAATTCGGGTCAGGTCCGTTACACCTTCAGTGCCGAGTTTTCGGAGGGCTGTCGTTACCACAGGTTGATCATCACGTATCACCTGCACCTGGACTGCTACATCTGGTTGCTGATCAGTTGGTGAAGGTGCTGAGTTGTAGGTAAAGATTAGAAAACGAAGCGTCGAGTCGGCGCGAAATCGATGCCCGGGACTCAAAAGCACTGGCCCAGCTTCACCACCACTCGAAATGTTTGTCATCGTCGCCTGCGTTCGCTCACCAAGCAGCAAGCTACTTGTCGTCAACTTCTTTTTCGATAGATCCGGCACTTCGATCCAGGAATGTGCGCTGCCAGTGCGACCGCTGCGATCGTCCCGGACAGCAACTCGTATTTGATAGAGACCCGGAATAAGATTTGCCGGGTAAGTGTAAGTAATATCGCCGTGATAGTTTGCTGCTTCTTCAGGTGAAGGTGCTGTCGTCACCAACCGCTCGTAAAAGTTTGCTTTGGGTTGTCCTTTTTCGTCGAAGAAAACGCCGGTCACATCAGCAACTGCCTGTGTCTTTCCATTTCTTGGTCCAAATGCCAGGAACTCACCGGGTATTTGAACTGAGGCCGCCACGGTTGGTCCTTTCACGGGACTATCGTAATAGTTCAATCCCAACGTCAGTGGTAGAGCAGTTTTTGGATAAGGTGCTGAGATCGCCTCACGCAAGTTCTTGACGAGCACCTTGTATTCTTCTTCCGGCGTGGCAACAGCGCTCTTCGATTCAGCGACTGGGTGAGTAGGCTCGACGTCGAAGAATCCCTTTCTGACTCGAACCAGTAGTTCCGGTCGATTAACGATACTGACTTGAATGTTTCTAAAGCGACCGGCCTTCTTGTTGTCAGGATCTGGTTTCCAGGCGAGCAGATAGTAAACAGCAGTCTCCTTCAAAGCGCCTTTGATGCCAGGCTTGAAATCGTTTGTGTTTCTGATGAAGCGGCCTCCGGTATCTTTGGCCAATGCGTTTAAAGGATCCTGAAATGCGAAGGATTCACCGCCTGCGGAACGGGCGAGTACACCTGATGGATCAAAGGGGCGGTCAGAGGTTATGTCCGAGCGGCTCGAAGTCAAACCGCGTGCATCTATGGAATAGATCACAACACCACTCTTTGCGGCGGCCGACGTAATGCTCTGCAAGCGGTTTAAAGCGTCACCTCTTCTGTTAGAGACTAGAAAACCGTTTGAGAGAAAGAACAGAAGTTTTCTCCCAGGCAGGTCTTTAGCAACACGCACAAGTCGTTCAAGTGAACTAAGAGTATTTGTATTGAATACAGCGGCCTGGTTGAGAATCGCCTGAGACCTACCGTGTACTTGTGCGTCAGCCATATCGCGGCTAATGCGATAAGCTCGCATTGTTTCGGTCACAAAAAACTCTGTTACGTCGAAATCGTTGTTGTCGATCTGGAAAGCATCATACTCACTCATTTGAGGGCTTTCAGTATCAGTAACTGTATAAGTGCGAGGGTTGAGGCGACTGATTGCTGAGTGTAGAAC
>JBKPQV010000828.1:0-4624 GCA_046734235.1 Acidobacteriota bacterium | reverse complement strand
TTTTTTGAATTTCTTGCTAACAATAAAAACGAGGGTCATGAAAGCACTCGCAGGCCGTCACAACCCTCAACCCAGCTATGGGCAACTTCTTCTTGAATATTTGGAGAATACCGGAAGGTGGCTACGAGGAAGTTACCGTGGGTTTAACTTAATGTGAAGCGAGGAAACTATCCACAGATTACGCCGATTACGCCGATAGAAGAAAATCCCCCACACTGCCGTGTGGGGGATTTTTTCCTAATGCCGCGTCTTGCCCGCCAACAAATCAATAACGTGAGGCAAGACGGGTTTTATTACCGCAAAGTTTTCCGCCACTGCTTTTGGTGAGCCCGGTAGATTTACCACCAAGCTTTCTGAACGAACTCCGCAAACACCTCTAGAGATCATACCCATCGGCGTGTGCTTAATTGATTCAGCACGCATCGCCTCGGCGAGTCCCGGAGCGTCACGCTCGATAATTCTTTTTGTGGCTTCCGGAGTGTTGTCGCGAGGGCCAAAACCGGTTCCACCAGTAGTGACCACAAGGTTCACTAAAGGATTGTCGGCCGATTCCTTTAATAAATTTGTTAGAGGCTCGAGATCGTCATTGACAACTTCTCTCGCAACGATTTCAGCACCAAGCTCTGTCAGCAAACCGATTAATGTGTCGCCCGATGCATCTTCGCGTTCGCCTTGCGCACAAGCGTCGCTGACTGTAATCACAACTGCACGTATGGGAGTAGACAAGAATCGTTTCCCTGGTTATCGATTTAGTCGGAGGTGTTCCTTCAACCAACAGCGATCCATCACTACGAGCAATCCGGCATCAACCGCGCGCTGAGCCGCCGCTTCGTCAATGACTCCTTCCTGTAACCACACCGCCTTTGCCCCAACACCTATTGCATCGTCGACTGCACGTCCGGCTTCAGATGATCGACGGAAAATATCAACCAGATCAATCCGATCCGGAACAGCAGCGAGATTTGGGTACGCTCGTCCTCCAAAGACTTCAGTTTCATTTGGATTTACGGCTATCACTTTATAGCCGTGGCGACGCATATAACCTGAGACACTGTTGGACGGTCGGTAAGGATCTGAGGAAAGACCAACAACCGCGATCGTTCGACACTCCTCAAGTATGCGCCGAATTGTCTCAGTGGAATTTATTGACAACCTTCCCCCCTTGCTCAATCTAAACGGAAGAAACTGCGTCCATTGAATCTGCCATAGCGTGCAGTTCCTGAATGGAATTGACGCTCGGTGCCGTGCGCGTACTCATATCTACTATTGCCTCAACCAGCGCTTGCGCACCAGTCATGGTTGTTACACACGGAACATTGTACTGAAGCGCGGCGCGGCGAATCGCCTGTTCGTCGTAGTGCGAAACACGACCGAGCGGTGTATTGATGACGAGTGAGATTTCGCCACTCTTAATGTGGTCCACAATATTTGGACGACCTTCGTTGACCTTGAAAACATTTTCCACTTTCAACCCAACTTCGCGGAGTCGCTCTGCAGTTCCTAGAGTTGCTATTAGTTCAAACCCCAACCGGTTTAACTTCCGCGCCAGTAATACTGCAGCGCCCTTAGCTGCATCGTTAACGCTTAAGAAAGCTTTGCCTTTGGAAGGTAGCGTGAGACCCGTACCCATCATTGCTTTGCCATAAGCTTCACCAAAGGTCTCGCCCACTCCCATCACTTCCCCAGTCGAGTGCATCTCCGGGCTGAGAATCGGATCAACTCCGGGAAACTTTGCGAACGGAAAGACCGGCGACTTAATAAAGAAGCGTTTGACAGTTAACTCTTCCGGCAAGTCAAAGTCTTTCAGTTTCTTTCCGGCCATCACTAACGCTGCGATGCGCGCGATTGGAACGCCGGTCGCTTTAGAAACGAACGGCACTGTTCGCGAGGCCCTGGGATTAACTTCCAGCACGTAAACTCGATCGTCCTTGATTGCAAACTGAATATTCATCAGGCCACAAACTGACAAAGCGCTCGCCAGTTTGCGCGCATAGTGACGCATCGTTTCCAGGTGTTCCGGATCAATCCTTAGAGGAGGCAGCACGCAGGATGAGTCGCCGGAGTGAATCCCGGCCTCTTCAATGTGCTCCTGAATTCCCGCGATCACACAAGCCGTATCATCGGCAAGACAATCGACGTCAAACTCGGCTGCTGCTTCAAGAAACTTATCGATCAATACGGGCCGATCGGGAGTAAAGCCAACGGCGTTGCGGACGTAATTCTCCAAATCTTCCTCGTTGTAGACGATTGCCATAGCACGCCCACCAAGTACATAACTCGGCCGCACTAAAACCGGATAACCGATCCGGCCTGCGACTTCGCTCGCCTCTTCAACCGAAGCAGCCATTCCATTCGCGGGCTGCGGAATTCCCAACTCCTGTAACAAAGCGCCAAATCGTTTACGATCTTCCGCCAGGTCAATCGAGTCCGGCGAGGTGCCAATAACTTTGACGCCCGCTTTCTGCAGACGCACAGCGAGATTTAGAGGAGTCTGTCCGCCAAACTGCACAATGACACCTTCGGGTTTCTCGATATCAACGATGTTCATCACGTCTTCGAAAGTGAGTGGTTCGAAGTAGAGACGGTCAGAAGTGTCGTAATCGGTCGAGACTGTTTCGGGATTGCAGTTGACCATGATTGTTTCAAAGCCAGCCTCGTGAAGCGCAAAAGAAGCGTGACAACAACAGTAATCAAACTCAATTCCCTGCCCGATTCGATTTGGACCAGAACCAAGGATCATGATCTTGCGGCGGTCAGTTGGGTTTGCTTCATCCTCTGTCTCGTATGTCGAATAGAGGTAAGGCGTATGCGATTCAAACTCGGCGCCACAAGTGTCAACCCGTTTGTAAACTGGAACAATTCCCAGCTGCTTGCGATAGGCGCGAACTTCATCTTCAGACTTGCCTGTAAGGTAAGCGAGCCGGCGGTCAGACAAAGCTACTTCCTTAAATTCTCGTAAGACGTCAGGCGAGATATCTTCTAACTTAAGCCCTTCGATATCGCGTTGGATTTCCATAACTTGCTGTAACTGATCGAGAAACCAGGGATCGATCTTCGAGAGCCGGTAGATTTCTTCAATGGGCCAATCGTGTTGCAGTGCATAAGTGATATATGAGAAGCGATGTGAGTTTGGCCTTGCCAGTTTGCGCTGGAGTTCGTCGTCAGAAACATCTTCCAGGCGAAGCGGTTTCACTGCCTCCAACGAGCGCAGACCTTTGAACAGCGCTTCTTTAAAGGTGCGACCGATGGCCATCACTTCGCCAACCGACTTCATTTGCGTGCCGAGCACGTCTTGAGCTTCACGGAACTTCTCAAAGTCCCATTTCGGAATCTTCGCGACTACGTAATCGATCGTAGGCTCGAATGAAGCGGGAGTCTTTTTAGTAATGTCGTTGGGAATTTCATCGAGCGTGTAACCCACGGCGAGTTTTGCGGCGATCTTGGCAATCGGGAATCCGGTTGCCTTTGAAGCAAGCGCAGACGACCGCGATACACGCGGATTCATTTCAATAATGCGAATGTCGCCATTCTCCGGATTTACTCCGAACTGAATGTTTGAGCCGCCGGTTTCAACACCAACTTTTCGAATGATGGTAATTGCCATGTCGCGCATCACTTGATATTCGCGATCAGTTAGCGTCTGCGCGGGTGCAACGGTGATTGAGTCGCCAGTGTGCACTCCCATCGGATCGAAGTTTTCAATTGAGCAAATGATGACAACGTTGTCAGCCAGGTCGCGCATCACTTCCAGTTCAAATTCTTTCCAGCCAAGAATCGATTCTTCGATCAAAACTTCGTGAATTGGCGACGCGGCCAGGCCACCACGTACTATCTCCTCAAACTCTTCCGGGTTGTAGGCAGTTCCACCACCAGTGCCACCGAGGGTAAATGAAGGTCTGATGATTGCCGGATAACCCGTTTGCGCAACTAAATCACTGGCTTCATCCCAGGTCTTAGCAAAGCCCCCGCGCGGCATCTCCAGTCCCGCCTCGTCCATCGCTTGTTTGAACAGCAGGCGATTCTCGGCAACTTTAATGGCCTCGCGGTTGGCCCCGATCATTTCCACACCATACTCTTCAAGCACACCCGCATCCGAAAGTGCTATTGCGAGGTTCAGCGCAGTTTGTCCACCAACAGTTGGGAGGAGTGCGTCAGGACGCTCTCGGCGAATAATTTCGGTTAAAGAAGCGACATTCAGGGGTTCGATGTAAGTAATGTCGGAGGTTTCAGGATCGGTCATTATCGTCGCCGGATTAGAGTTGACCAGGACGATTTTGTAGCCTTCCTGACGAAGTGCTTTGCAGGCTTGAGTGCCTGAATAGTCAAACTCACATGCTTGACCAATCACGATAGGGCCGGAGCCAATAATCAGAATCTTGTTAATGTCGGTGCGTTTGGGCATCAGTAAATATGCTCGAATTGTGAACTTGGAAGTCGGAGCATTTTACATAACTCCGTGTCGAGAGACGAATCGGCCACAGATTTCACAGATTTGACGGAAGAGGAGCGAAGAGAGTAAGTCTGACCAGAGGTAAAAATCCAGCTGGTCTTACTTGGAAAGAACAAGTTGGGAAGGGTGGCTTGCCCCCGCTGGACTCACCCAACACGAACACCAGAACTTAAT
>JBKPQV010000827.1:0-4439 GCA_046734235.1 Acidobacteriota bacterium | reverse complement strand
ACTCTGATCACTCTGCTTGGTGCGACGCCTTCGGATGTTACTAAGCGATCACAGGTGTTGCGCACAGTTGCTGAAGACAACGACCTGGTGACAGCGGAATTCAACAAGGCGTTCGTGTTGATGCAGTACTTTGGTTATCTGCGTCGCAACCCGAACGACTTTCCTAATACTGATTTCTCTGGCTTCGATTTCTGGTTGGCGAAGATGATTCAGTTCAACGGCAACTATATCCAAGCCGAAATGGTGAAGGCCTTTATTACTTCGACGGAGTACCGTCGCCGTTTCGGACCGTCTAACTAAGAACCAGCAGGCAGTAGGCAGTAAGCAGTAAGCAGTAGGCAGTAGGCAGAAGGCAGTAGGCAGAAGCAGTAGGCAGAAGGCAGAAGGCAGTAGGCAGTAACGTCGGTTAGCAGTCTGCTTTCTGCCTACTGCCTACTGCTTACTGCTACTGCCTACTGCCTACTGATCCCTTTTCCCACTGTAACCTCGCACCGTTTTGGTATATATTTCCGGCGCACGAAATACTTGAGCTCGCGGTCCTCGGGAGTCACACTCGTCTACACATAGTGGTCCGGATTTAACTCCGATAAAGAAAAATTGATCAAGGTCTGTCTCAGGAGAACTGTCTTCAATGTTTAAGGCGTACTTTCAACGAAACAAGATTCGTATCCCTTCAATCCTCATTCTGGTTGCCTGTTTTGGCGTGCTCGTAATATCCGCATTCTTCTTCCCTTCCAAAACACGCGCAAAACTCGAGCCGGTTCAGGAACCGGTGAAATCAAAAAAGCCACGACGACCATCGTTTGTTCCTGGTGAAGCAATAGTTCGTTTCGGTAGTGAGTCACTGGCAGTTCATCGCACAGGAACTCTCAGAGTCACCCAAAAAGAAGGTCACTTGTTCACCATGAGGGTGGATAACTTTGAAGGTTCAAACCTCCTTCCAGGACTACGCATCGCGCGAAACATTGAAGGCGACACTTTGAATGCGATCGCCGCCCTAAGAGAACAACCAGATGTTTTGTACGCCGAGCCAAACTACATCTTGCATGCCGACGTAACGCCAAATGACACCCACTTTGTTGCAGGCAGACAGTCGAGCATGAACACAATTGGTGCGCCGACGGCTTGGAATACAACAACCGGAAGCTCAGGAGTTGTTGTCGGCGTGATTGACCAGGGTATCGATATCAATCACCTCGACTTACAAGCAAACATTTGGACAAACCCGCAGCCCGGTTCGATTAGTGGCATCACTGGTGACCTGCATGGTTACAACTTCGTCGACGACAACGGTACTGTTTTCGGCGGTGCAAATAAGGAAACTCACGCGACTCACGTAGCCGGAATCATTGGGGCTGTCGGTAACAATAATAAGGGCGTTGCCGGGGTCAATTGGTCGGTTGGTTTGATGTCCTTGAAGTTTCTCGACTCTGACGGTTTTGGCGAGACCGATGATGTAATTCGCGCACTCAATTATGCAAAACAGATGCGCGACCTTTGGGAGACCGCACCTGTCCACACCAAAGGCGCAAACGTCCGCATAATCAACGCGAGCTTTGGCGGCGCTGGTTTTAGTCAAGCATTTCTTCAGTCCATCAGCGCATTGAACGATCGTGGGATTCTCTTTGTAGCTGCGGCTGGCAATAAGGGAGATGATGGAACACGCGAACCTGATAATGATCTGGTCCCGCATTATCCATCGAACTTCAATGTGCCAAATGTACTTGCTGTAGCTGCAACCGATCTATCGGACGCGCTCGCAACTACATTTTCACACTTCGGAGCAACTACTGTAGACCTTGCCGCACCCGGCGAGCTTATTCTGAGCACTACTCCACCTTGTTCTGATCCCGGGCCGCCACCAAAGGTTTGTGAGCCTTCATTCCCGGATCCAGGTAGCAGCGACACTTACACCCGCTTCACCGGCACTTCAATGTCAACGCCACACGTGTCCGGTGCAGCGGCATTGTTGTGGGCTCAAAATCCAAATCTAACTGTTGCGCAAGTTAAGAGTCTCTTGATGCTTGACGGCGATGTCCGTCCGTCACTGGTTGATAAGACCCTGACAGGTCGCCGGCTAAACATTGCCAATAGTTTTCAATCGCTCGCGGAAAACGACACGACTGCACCTGGTGCGGTATCGAACCTGCACATCAATTGGCAGAATGGACGGACTCTGAATCTTGGCTGGACGAGTTCAGGCGATGACTCAGTGAACGGCACCGCCTCGCTTTATCAAATCAACTTTACCGATGGTTCTAATGTAATCCCACTCAAGGGGATTGTGCCGTTGGCTTCTGGTTCTGGACAGATTGCCACAGTAACGATTCCTTACCGGCATACGAGTGGAACCCTTTCGATAACAGGATTTGATAACGCCGGAAACGCGAGTATTACAATGAGTTTAGCTATAGGAATTCCTCAGTCAGCAGGGGATCCGTATACCACATCGATCGGATCGGCGGCTGCTCTCTCAACCGGTGGTACGAATTTGGTTGCGCCGAATGATCAGGGGGCAGACGATGAATATTTTGAAATCCTCCTACCTTCAAATTTTTCGTTTCCCTTCTTCAGTCAGAGCTACAACACCCTGACACTTTCTACTAACGGATCAATCTATTTTGGTAATCCGCCGCCAGTTCGAGACGACGGAACAGCTGACGATGTGCCGAGTTCACCCGGTAAGCTCGGTGGCTATAGAGCAATCGCCGGATTGTGGGACGACCTGGATCTGCGAACCTCTCGACGCGCCGACGCGGGGCTTTTTCAAATCATTAATCCGGGACAAATGATTTTCCGCTGGCAAGGAGTTCCTTGTAACTTTGACGGGACTGAATGTACCGGTACGACCCCAGTGAATTTTGAAATTGAATTGAATTCAGATGGTGTGATCCGAACACGCTATGGAGCAGGAAATGCTTCATTGTTCCCGACAGTGGGAATTGGTGGCGGCGGTCAGGAATCCTACTTTATTCCCAGTCATACGAGTGAGGAAACACCAATCAGTTTGCCTAACGCGCCCCAGGTAACTTTCACACCAAGAGCGACTACGACCAGCACGATTCAGTTGGCGAACTCTACAGTCAACGCCAGTGAGAATGTCGGATCGATGAATGTTCTGGTCAATCGTTCTGGCGACACCACCAGTGTTGCAACGGTCAATTACGCCACCAGTGATGCTGCTGGACTCGCAAAGTGCAACGTAATTGACACCAAAGCTTCGAGTCGCTGCGATTACCTGACGAGCGCCGGCACCCTGAAATTTGCCGCTGGCGAAACTCAAAAGACAATCTCAATTCCGGTAGTCGACGATATTTACACTGAAAACCCGGAAACCTTTACCCTAACCCTTAGCAGTGCACTTGGAGCAACACTCGGAGCGCCAAGCTCTGCCACGTTGACGATTAGCGATGTGGGAGCCGAGGGCACAGCAAATCCGATCGACGATGCGCGCTTCTTTGTCAGGCAGCACTACGTCGATTTTCTCAATCGTGAACCGGATCAATCCGGGTGGGATTTCTGGACAAACGATATCACCCAGTGTGGTGGCAATACTGGTTGCAGAGACGTCAAGCGTATTAACGTCTCTGGCGCATTCTTCCTTTCAATCGAGTTCCAACAAACGGGGTATTTGGTTGAAAGGATTTATAAGACAGCCTTTGGAGACGCGGATGGCACTTCGACCAACGGCGGGTCGCATACGATCAAGGTTCCAAAGGTTACGTTTAATCAGTTCCTGCCTGATACACAACAGATAAGTAAGGGTGTTCAGGTTGGCATCGGCCCATGGGAAGCACAACTGGAAGCCAACAAGCAGGCATTTGCACTCGAGTTTGTGCAGCGACCGGCATTCCTTGCGGCCTTTCCAAACTTCATGACCGCAGCTCAAATCGTCGACCAGATGAATACGAACGCAGGAAATGTGCTATCAGCTGCCGAGCGCGACAGTTTGATTAATCTCCTGGGAATAACGCCGGCGGATTTTGGTAGGCGCGCAGCAGTGTTGAGAGCTATTGCCGAAGATCCCGACTTAGTAACTGCGGAAAAAAATAAGGCCTTTGTGCTGATGCAATACTTCGGGTACCTGCGACGTAGCCCTAATGATTTCCCGGATACTGATCACACGGGTTTCGATTTCTGGTTTACGAAGTTGAATCAATTCAACGGCAATTTCCAGCAAGCTGAGATGGTGAAGGCGTTCCTCGACTCGATTGAATATCGAACAAGGTTCGCACCGTAATAATGGTTTCGACACCCCCGGCTTTACGCCGGGGGTGCCTCAACTTCTTTCTAAGTATGGGGAACAAAACGCCCTGCGCGCGGCTACGCCGCGCGTGAGGACTTTGGGGAGCGGGTTCTAGTGAAGAAAGTGAAACTCCACGCGGCATAAAGCCGGTGGAGTCTTTTAGTCGGATGATCTAATAAATCTTAGGTCGTCT
>JBKPQV010000826.1:0-6722 GCA_046734235.1 Acidobacteriota bacterium | reverse complement strand
GCTGAGCAACGCTTTAAGAAGGCGAAGTTTATTGCCGAAGATGCAAAGCAAAGTTATGAGAACGTATTAGCTGAAACCGCAGAGGCAAAAAGGGAAGCGGAAGATGCGAGGCGTGAAGTTGACCACGCGTCTAAAGACCTTGAGGTATTGTTCAGAGAAAATTAGTGATCTCCCTAGACCGAATCGGGGAAAACGTTAACCACAAAGGCTCAAAGACGCGAAGTCACTAAAAAGACAACTTAACTAAGGTTTGATTTCGTGCCTTAGTGTCCTAGTGTCTTCGTGGTAAAGGTCCTTCAATAATTTGGGTGGCTACATTCATCATTGCCATTTGAAGATCTTCAGCGCCACAAGAAAGCTAATCAACAACCACGCCACTAGTATTGCTACATTGATCCAATTGGACCAAAGCGAAGCCCCTTCGTTCATTACACTCCTCAACAAAGTGTTTAGTGCTGTCAGCGGCAATGCTTTGATGAACGGTTGGAAGACTTGCGGAAATCGTTCCGACGAGAAGAAAGTTCCTGAAAGCAACCACATTGGGAGCATGATGAAGTTCATCAAGCCTGAAACACCTTCGATTGTGGTTGGTCTAGCTGCGACCAGCAGGCCAATGCCGGAGAAAGTGAAACCTCCGAGTAGTGTGATGAGAGAAAGGGCAATCCAGGAACCGCGAACAGTGAAACCAAAAGCAAGCCAGGCGAAGACCACAACCGCCGCAACTTCCAGAAACAGAAACAACAGACGCGAAAGCATGAATGAAAACAGATAGTGGGAACGCCGCATCGGCGTCGCCGCAAACCGCTTAAGTATCTTGCGCGAGCGGGCGATGACGATCGTAAAACCGAGGCCCCACAAGCCGCTTCCCATCATGTTCATGCCAATCAAACCAGGCACAAGAAAGTCGACGTATCGAGCTCCAGTCTCAGTAACTTTTTGTTCTCCAATGCTGACCACGTCGGTCCTTCCCTTCGCACGTTGGAGGACGTCGTCAACTATCATCTTAGCTGTGCGGCTTTCGGGTCGGGTTGGATCAAAACGAAGGGAGTAAGAACTATTTTCTGGCTTTACAACTATAGCTACTTTGCCACTTCGCAACGCCTTGGCCGCCTCATCGGATGACAAAACTGATACTGTGATGTCATGAGAATTTGTAAGAACCGTTTCAAGTTCGGATACGGCCTGACTTGGCGTTTCGGCTTCAATGGCCACAAAGGTTTTGTCAGGCGCCGTATTGCGAAATGCAATGCCGAGCGCGAAGGTCATCAACACAGGAAAAACAAAAACCCAAAACACGGCTTCACGTTCTCGCAAAAACTCACGGACGCGGGTTGCGGTTAGTTCAATAAGAGGGTGAAGTGTTTTGTCCATTTTTGTTCTTCTCTGTGTCTTGTGTCTTTGTGCCTCCGTGTCTCCGCGTCGCGGGGCAGTAGCCCGACTGTCAAGGAGGGCCTACCCCGATCTTCCTGAGCCCTCCTTCACAGTCGGGCTACTGCCCCGAGGCACGGTGGCACAGGGACACTGAGATTACCCGTCGCGTAACATTCTTCCGGTGAGACTAACGAATACGTCTTCCAGCGTTGCTTGGTGTGTAGTTAGCGAAACGAGTTCTGATTGCTGACGCTTTATTTCAGCCAACAGTGCGGGCAACGCAACTCCTATCTCAGCAACAGTCAGTGAATAGTCGTCACCTCGTTTGAGTAAATGTTTCACCGCCGGAAGACTCTTTAATGCTTCATCAGCGAGATCGCTCGTCACTGTGAACTCAATAATCTGATCCGCACCCAGAGATTCAATCAGTTCAAGAGGTGTACCTAACGCGATGATCTTTCCGTGATCCATAATAGCCACGCGGTCGCAAAGTCGTGTGGCCTCTTCCATGTAATGTGTGGTAAGCAGGACAGTGCCGCCTCCCTCACGAAATCTATCAACCACATCCCAAAGCGACAGGCGCGCCTGCGGATCGAGGCCGGTGGTTGGCTCATCCAGGAACAGTAGTTCCGGATCACTAACGAGCGCACAGGCAACCGCAAGGCGCTGTTTCTGACCACCAGAAAGTTTTCCCACCCGCGCATTTCGTTTCTCTTCCAGGGCAACAGTTTGAATCACTTCGTCTACCCTGTGACCGCGTTTGTAGAAGCTACGAAACAAACGTAGCGTTTCCTCGACAGTGACCTTCTCCGGGAGTTGTGTCTCCTGCAACTGCACGCCAATACGTTCTCGTAGGCCTCGGTTGTCGCTATTGTTCCAATGCTGACCGAGCAATTCGACAGTGCCTTCATTGGCCGGTTGTAGACCTTCAAGTATTTCCACGGTGGTTGTTTTGCCGGCACCATTTGGACCAAGCAGGCCAAAACACTCACCAGCAAAAACTTCGAGATCTAAACCGTTGAGGGCCGTAACGTCAGCGAACCGCTTAACAAGACCTGAACAACGTAAGGCGACTCGTTGGGTTTTTATTGAATTTGATTGAGGCTGCGTAGAAGTGTGCGTGGACATTTCGCCACAGATTACACGGATTACACGGAGTGTGGTAGCGCGTGGCGAGTAAGTGAGATGCGGTTGAAGGAATAAGTCGGGAAGGTGGCCTTGCCAAAAGACACTCAAAGTTGAATGATGCGTCGAATCTCAGATCTCAAATCATAGATCTCACAAATTTCTGCAAACCTCGCAGTTGACTGTGAGATATCAGATTTGCGATCTGAGATTCCGCTTGGTTGGGACGGTCGCCAGGGCGGGCACCTTACTCAGCGCGGAGAGCAGTCATGGGATCAACTGATGCTGCCCGTCTCGCGGGAAGGAAACTCGCTAATAAAGCCGAAGCACCCAACACTACAGCCACACAAACAAGAGTTGTAATATCCCACGGTGGAGTGCCGAAGAGTAATTTGCGCATCAAGGAAGCGACCAGGAGGGCGCAGCCGGTCCCAATTACAATACCGGCGAGTGCTAATACTCCAGCCTCTTTGAGAACAAGACGGTATACAGCACCGCGTTGCGCACCAAGGGCGATGCGAACCCCCAGCTCGCGTGTGCGTTGACTAACCGAGTAAGCAATCACTCCATAGAGGCCAACAACCCCCAACAACAAAGCCATTGCCGCAAAGCCACCGACAAGCCATGTCGAAGAACGACGTAAATAGACTGTAGGGGCTTTGTTAATCCTATCGCTCATCATGATTTGACCTGAGATATTGATTCTCGAGTCGATATCGCGAATCGTGTCGGTAACAGTTGGCATGAGAGACTGATCGCCCTGGGAAGTGCGAACGACCACGGAATAACCAAAATCAGGAAACTGGTTGAGTGAATAGTAATATGCTGGCCATATCTCTGAATCCAGTGGTCCTTCTCTAATGTCGTCGACAACACCGATTACTTCCTTTATGGAGTTGGCGGTAAGCTCTAAATCGCCAAATCGTTGGCCGATTGGATTCTCACCGGGGAAAAACTTACTGGCGAATGTTTGATTTATGACAACGACCTTAGGTTTTTCCAAATCTTCAGAATCTAAAAACATTCGACCGCGCAAGAGTTTCGCCTGTAGCGTTGTGAAATAGTCTGGACTTACACCTCGTTGATTTACTTCGTTATGTTCGCCATTGAACGCGTGTCCCACAAATCTGACCCAGTCCGTGTTTCCGTTGTAAGTCAATGGCAAGAGATCCGTCAGCGCAACCGATGTCACGCCCGGCAAAGCCTTAATCTGTTCGACCACTTTTCGCTCCAGCGCCAGAGCTTTGGGGTCTTCGGCATAACTCGATACGGGAGCTCTCATTCTCATAGTGATGAGATGTTTAGTTTCAAAACCGGCGCCAACCTGTAACAAACGATAAAAGCTTTTCCCGAGTAATCCTGCACCAACGAGTAACACCATTGCCGTGGTCAATTCCAGGATTACCAGTTTGGACCCAATTCGTGTCCACGCTTTGCCCGCGGTTCCACGTGAACCTTCTGCCATCCCGTCTCTTACGTCCAGAGTGGCGAGGCGAAAAGCTGGAGTAAGGGAAAAAAGCATTGTTGCAAAAACGGCGATAGCAACCGCAAAGATGATTACGCGTGTATTCAAATGAAGATCGTTTAAATAAGGCATTCCGGCCATCATGTCATTTGGGATCAACCCGATCAGGATTTGCATGGCCCAATGAGAGCTCAAGAGAGCAAAAGTGCTGCCCACCAAAACGATTACGAGTCCCTCGATCACAAACTGTCGCATCAGACGAATTCTTGTGGCACCTAGTGCGCGCCGCACCGCTAACTCTCGCCGGCGGGTTTCAGAGCGCACCAGCAAAAGACTTGCAACATTGATGCATGCAATCAAAAGCAACAATGCCGCGCCGCCGAGTAGGAGTAATAGAATAGGCTTGACGTCTCCGACAATTATTTCAGATAGAGGCGCCACGGTTGCACCCTGGTTTCGATTCGAGTCAGGGTATTGAGCCTCAAGATCTTTAGCGATGCGCACAACATCGGCGAGTGCTGCTTCCTGCGAAATGCCGTCCTTGAGCCGTGCTATTCCTCGGAGGCTGTGACAACTACGACTGGTGAAACAGCGGCCAGTAAAATTTAGTGTTGACCAAAACTCAGCGTCCTCGCTCGGAGCAAAATGAAAATTCTGAGGAAGCACTCCGATGATGGTGTAGGGTGTTTCATCTAACGTTATAGGCTGTCCAACGATCTCTTGTTTGCCGGCAAAGCGTTTCTGCCATGAGGCATAGCTGAGGATCAAAGTGCGTGGCGCATTTGGCAACTCTTCCTCATCTCTAAAGTCACGACCAAGGAAAGGGGTAACGCCAAGCGTACGGAAAAAGCCGGCTGACACCCGCGCGCCATCAATCATTTGCATTCCTGTCGCTGTGCTCACCACATAACCGCGGGAACCGTATACGTCAATCGAGTCGAAAACGCGGTTGAGTTTCTTCCAGTCGACATAGTCGGGATACGAAATGGCGCCTCGAGGAATTTCAGGCGTCGTCTCGGTCACAAAGAGAAGGCGCGAAGGGTTGTGATACGGCAACGGTTTGATAAGCGCCGCGTCGACAAAAGCAAAAATGGCCACGCTCGCGCCGATACCGAGCGCAACCATCATTGTTGCCGTAACAGTGAACGCGCGGTTCTTACGCAGTTGTCTTAGAGTAAACCGAAGATCCTGGACCACGCTTTCGAGGAAGGGAATTGTCGCACGATCACGGTAGGCTTCCCTGGCTTGCTCGACGCCACCTAACTTCATCACGGCAACCCGCCGGGCTTCTTGTGGAGACATGCCTGCGCGGATGTTGTCGTCGACATGCATTTGCAGGTGACTCTCGAGTTCTTCCGAAAAATCCGCGTCGCGAGCGTCTTTTTGAAACAGTCCTTTAAATCTCAGCAGCCAGGCGCGCAGTTGTCTCATGACTGTTCCTCCGATGGTTCCAGAAACCGCGCGACGATTGCCGTGGTTTGATTCCACTCGTTGGCTTCTTTTGTAAGTTGTTTGCGGCCGGAGCGCGTGAGTTTGTAGTACTTCGCCTTGCGGTTGTTTTCCGAGGTTCCCCACTCGGATACGATCCAACCTTCCTGCTCCAATTTAAGCAACGAAGGATAAAGGGTTCCGTAATTCAGCGAGAGTTTATCTCCACTGATTTGTTCGATGCGACGGGCTATGCCGTAACCATGAAGCGCCCCCAGTGTATCGAGAGTCTTCAAGATCATTAGGGCAAGAGTTCCTTGCCAGATTTCCGTTTTGGACATTATGAACCGTTCTCCTATGGTATGGCCATAGGAGAATACATCAACTCATATGGGAAAACAAGAGGAGAGTCGGGGGAAGAGGCGATGGGGCGAATTTCGGATTTGGAATTTCGGATTGCGGATTTCGTGTGGGCGGCACTCGCATGAGACTGGACGTCTGATCGCGCTAGATTCGCGTCTGAATCTCGCCCGACATGAAATCCGCAATCCGAAATTCCAAATCCGAAATTCCAAATCCGAAATTCGCCCGTCGCCCCTCGTTCTATCGCTTAACCGGCTCTAGCTCGTAAAAGCCACCAGCCTCCATTCCCGATAAGAAAAGGTGTTCGTCCTTAATCCAAAACTTACGCACTGCACCGCCCTCATAAACGATCTGGTCGTGAAGCGATCCCGTACCACACTTGGCACTGGTTCGGTCCCAGGAGCCAAACTCCAATTGACCGTTTGCAGTTGCTTTCCATGTGCTGCTCGCACGATTGCAATCGACTCGCGCTGTTACGCGGCCGTTTGCCCCAAACGTGATCGTGTACTTGGATTTATCATCCGGCGAGAAGGTCCTCTCGTCGGGTCCTTGAAATTTGACCAGTTGCCACGAAGTGCCGCTGAGCGGATTTCCACTACGCGATTTCTGGCCACCCTCAATTGTGAGTGTTGAGGTCGTCGCTAAAGCCAACAATACCAGCATTACTCGGATTGGATTCGTTCTCATTACTCGTCACCTTTCATTCGAACGCCCGCTCCAACCGCGGGTGGATTTTACCATGGCGAGCGGGGATGGGTGACGGGGTGAGTGGGCGATTGGGTGAATTTCGGATTTGGAATTTCGGATTGCGGATTTCGTGTTGGTGGCACTCGCATGAGGATGGAGGTCTGATCGCTATAGATTCGCGGCTGAATCTCGCCCGACACGAAATCCGGAATCCGAAATTCCAAATCCGAAATTCGCCCGCCGCGGCACTCGTTTGAGAATGGTCGTCTGATCGCTATAGATT